>CAZTOM010000203.1:0-4607 GCA_964615555.1 uncultured Actinomycetaceae bacterium | reverse complement strand
TGACGCTGCTTGTGGCGAACGTTGTCGCAGATCACCATCACGCGACCCTTGCGACGGATCACCTTGCACTTGTCGCAGATCTTCTTGACGCTCGGCTTGACCTTCATGTCAGTTCCTTTGTGTCCCCCGGTCTCCCGTGGGCTCCTGTCTCACTTGTAGCGGTAGACGATCCGGCCGCGGTCGAGGTCGTACGGGCTGAGTTCCACGACCACCCGGTCCTCAGGGAGGATCCTGATGTAGTGCTGCCGCATCTTCCCAGAGATGTGGGCGAGCACCAGGTGTCCGTTCGCGAGCTCCACACGGAACATCGCGTTGGGCAGCGCCTCTACAACGTTGCCCTCAACCTCGATAACGCCATCCTTCTTGGCCATGTCCTCCGCTAACTGTTGCTGATTGATTACGCCGCCCCTGGCCGGAGCCGGGCGACGGCGGCATACCAGAAGGCATGCGCATCCAACGGACTATCCTACGTCATCCGCCCCCCTGCCCGATACCGGCCCCCGGGTGACCTCCGGCACGTCCCGACGACGACGCCCGCCCGCCCTCCGTCCGTCCGCACCCACCCCAGGCTGTTGCCGATTTCCGTCGCTATCCGACGACGACCGCCCGCCCTCCGCACGCACCTCTCCACAGGCTGTTGCCGATTTCCGTCGCTATCCGACGACGACCGCCCGCCCTCCGTACGCAGCCCGCCCTCCGCCGTCGGGAGGGAGCTAGCCGAGCTCTACGGGGGTGACGCCGTAGGGGGCGAGGCCGGCGGCCCCGCCGTCGTGGGCGGTGAGTACGCGGATCCCGCCGCGCATGATGGCGACCGTGTGCTCCCAGTGGGCGGCGCGCGAGCCGTCGCGGGTGACCACGGTCCAGTCGTCGTCGAGGACGCGGTTGGCGGGTGAGCCGGAGCAGAGGATGGGTTCCACCGCGAACACCTGGCCGGGCTTGAGGCGGATGCCGCGCTCCCGGGTGACGAAGTTGGGGACGTCCGGGGGCATGTGCATCGCGGTGCCGATCCCGTGGCCCACGTACTCCTTGACGATCGCGAGCCGCTGGCCGGTCTCTCGCTCGTGGGCCTCGACCACCTCCTCGACGGCGTGGCCCACCGCGCCGAGGCGGTCGGCTCCCGCGAGTGCGGCGAGTGCAGACCACAGGGCCCGCTCGGTGGCGGCCACAAGCCCGCGGTCGGACTCGTTGCCCTCCCCCACGATCACGGTGAAGGCGGAGTCGCCGTGCCAGGCGGTGCCCTCCTCGTCGGTGACGGTGCAGCCCCCGTCCACGGAGACCACGTCCCCCTCCGCGAGGATCGTCTCCTCGTCCGGGATGCCGTGGACCACGCGGTCGTTCACGGAGATGCACAGCGTGGCGGGGTAGCCGTGATAGCCGAGGAAGTTGGGCTTGGCGCCCACGCCCGCCAGGTAGTCGAAGGCGATCTGGTCCAGGGCCTTCGTGGCGATGCCGGGGGCGATCGCCTCGCGGACCCGCTGGAGCATCGTGGCCACGTGGTGGCCGGCGCGCTCCATGTGCGCAAGTTGGGCGGGGGTCTTCAGTTGGGCGGGGGAACCGAACACGTCAGCGATCCAGCTCCGCCAGGATCCGGTCCGTGATCTGCTCGATCTCGCCCACCGCGTTGACCTCGCGCAGGATGCCCTGGGAGATGTAGTACTCGTGCAGGGGGCGGGTCATCTCGCGGTAGACCTTGATGCGCTGGCGGATCACCTCCGCCGTGTCATCGCTGCGCGACTCGGTGGCCGCGCGGTTGAGGAGGCGCGGGATCACCTCCTCGGCGTCCACCCAGAGCTCCACCACCTCGGAGATGCCGTCCTCTCCCAGCATCTCGTCCAGGGCCTCGGCCTGGGCGACGGTGCGGGGGAAGCCGTCGAGGATGAACCCGTTGTCCACATCCCCGCGGGCGAGGCGCTCGCGGACCATGCGGATCGTGATGTCGTCCGGGACCAGGTTGCCGCCGTTGATGTACTTGGCGGCCAGCTCCCCCAGTTCCGTGCCCGCACGGATGTGCTGCCGGAACAGCTCGCCCGTGGAGATCGTGGGAATCTGGAAGTGCTCTGCCAGGCGCACCGCCTGGGTACCCTTCCCGGCCCCCGGCGCCCCCAGCATGACGATTCGATGCGTCATTGCAGGAATCCCTCGTAGTGGCGTTGCTGCAGCTGCGAGTCGATCTCCTTCACTGTCTGCAGGCCAACACCAACCATGATCATGATGGTGGTACCGCCGAACTGCATGGCGGACTGGACCCCCATGGCGGCGATGACGACCACGGGGAGCATCGCCACGATCGCGAGGTACAGGGCGCCCGGCCAGTTGAGGCGGGTGACCACGTAGCGCAGGTAGTCCGCCGTGGGCTGGCCCGCGCGGATACCCGGGATGAAGCCGCCGTAGCGCTTCATGTTGTCTGCCACATCGTCCGGGTTGAAGGTGATGGACGTGTAGAAGAACGCGAACGCGATGATGAGCACCAGATAGGTGAGCATGTACCAGATCGAGGTGCCACCGGCGAAGTTGATCTGGAGCCACTGCGACCATCCGGCCGTGGGCGCGAACTGTGCGGCCAGCATGGGCACCTGGAGGATCGAGGACGCGAAGATCACCGGGATCACGCCGGCCTGGTTGATCTTCAGCGGGATGTAGGTGGTGGAGCCACCGTAGAGGCGGCGTCCCACCATGCGCTTGGCGTACTGCACCGGGATGCGACGCTGGCACTGCTCCACGAACACCACCGCGAGGGTCACCACGAACAGGACCAGCAGGAGGATGAGCACGTTGCGCACGGCGTTGTTGGTGGTGGCCACGGCGTAGATCTGCGAGGGGAAGGACGCCACGATCGAGGTGAAGATCAGGAGCGACATGCCGTTGCCCACGCCGCGCTCGGTGATCAGCTCACCCAGCCACATCACGAGGCCGGTACCCGCCGTCATGGCGAGCACGGTGAGGAAGAGGGAGAAGAAGTCCTGCTGCGGGATCGGGATGAACGGGCAGCCGGGGTACATGGTGCCGTTGGTGGCCATGACCACCACGGTCACGGACTGCAGCAGTCCGAGGCCGATCGTGAGGTACCGGGTGTACTGGGTCAGCTTGGCCGTGCCCGCCTGGCCCTCCTTGTGCAGCTCCTCGAACCGCGGGATCACCACGCGCAGGAGCTGCACGATGATGGAGGCGGTGATGTAGGGCATGATGCCGAGCGCGAAGATGGAGAGCTGGAGGAGTCCGCCGCCGGAGAACAGGTTCACCATGCCGAGCAGGCCGGCCTGGGCGTCGCTCACACATGCCTGGACGTTGCCGTAGTCCACTCCGGGGGCGGGGATGACGGTACCGAGCCGGTAGATCGCCATGATGCCCAGCGTGAAGAGCAGCTTGCGGCGCAGATCGGGCGTGCGGAACGCCTGTGCGAATGCAGAAAGCAATTGTCCCCCTCAGGACCAAAGAAGGTGGGCTGGACTCAGGTTACCCCGCTGGGATGCTACCCGAGGAAAAACCGGCCCGGACGCGCGCCTGCCCCCGCCGGGGCGGGGGCAGGCAGTCACGGTCTATCGTTGTCGATTCTTGCACGAGGCTCTAGGCCTGGGCGATGGTGCCGCCGGCCGCCTCGATCTTCTCCTTGGCGGAGGACGAGTAGGCGTCAACCTCGAGCTGCACCTTCACGGTGATCTCGCCGGTGCCCAGCACCTTGACGGGCTGGCCCTTGCGGACCGCGCCCTTCTCCACGAGGTCCGCCACCGTGATGGTGCCACCCTCCGGGAAGAGCTCACTGATGGTGGCCACGTTGACCACCTGGAACTCCACGCGGTGGGGGTTCTTGAAACCACGGAGCTTCGGGAGCCTCATGTGGAGGGGCATCTGCCCACCCTCGAAGGCTGCCGGCACCTTGTTGCGTGCCTTCGTGCCCTTGGTGCCGCGGCCCGCGGTCTTGCCGCCCTTGCCGCCCTCACCGCGACCCACACGGGTCTTGGGGGTCTTGGCGCCGGGGGCAGGACGCAGGTCGTGCACCTTGAGCACGCGCGCGTTCTCGGTCGCGTCGGCCATTACTTCACCTCTTCAACGGTCACAAGGTGGGCCACGGTACGGATCATGCCGCGGGTCGCCTTGTCGTCGGTGCGGGAGACGGACTGCCCGATCTTACGCAGACCGAGCGTCCGGAGCGTCTCACGCTGATTGCGGTTGCCGCCAATGGCGGACTTGATCTGGGTGACCTTGATCTCGGCCATCAGGAGGCACCTCCCGGCTGGCTCGCTGCAACCTCGGCCTCGTGGCGGGCACGCTCGTCGGCCTCCGCGCGGGCGCGCAGCATGCTCGCGGGAGCAACGTGCTCCAGCGGCAGGCCACGGCGGGCCGCAACGGCCTCCGGCTGCTCGAGCCCCTTGAGTCCGGCCACGGTCGCCTTCACGATGTTGATCGCGTTGGACGAGCCCATCGACTTGGACAGGATGTCGTGGATACCGGCGCACTCCAGGACGGCGCGCACGGGACCACCGGCGATCACACCGGTACCCGGGGACGCGGGGCGCAGGAAGACGACGCCGGCGGCGTCCTCACCCTGGACCGCGTGCGGGATGGTGCGGCCGATGCGCGGCACCTTGAAGAAGTGCTTCTTGGCCTCC
>CAZTOM010000202.1:0-4626 GCA_964615555.1 uncultured Actinomycetaceae bacterium | reverse complement strand
TCAGCTGGATGCCGAGCTGATTCGCCATCCGTTGCGGCGGCTGGATCTGGTGCGCTGTCCACTCGGAGGTGCCGATGTACAGGGCCTTGCCCGCCCGCACCACGTCCGCGAAGGCCTGCATGGTCTCCTCGAGTGGGGTCTCCACGTCATAGCGGTGCGCCTGGTAGACATCCACGTAGTCCATGCCGAGGCGCTTCAGGGAGCCGTCGATCGATTCCATGATGTGCTTGCGGGACAGGCCCACGTCGTTCGGTCCCTTGGGGCCGGTGGGCCAGTACACCTTGGTGAGCACCACCAGCGATTCGCGCCGCTCACCCGCGAGGCCCTCGCCCATCACCTTCTCGGCCTCGCCGTTCGCGTACACGTCGGCGGTGTCGAAGGTGGTGATGCCAGAGTCGAGGGCGGCGCGGATGCACGCGATCGCCTGGTCCTTCTCCACCTGGGACCCGTGGGTGAGCCAGTTCCCGTAGATGATCTCGCTGACCTTCAGCCCGCTGTGCCCGAGGTACCGCTGACCCACCATCTGTGTGCTCCTTTGCGCTTTGCCAGTGGGCCCAGCCTATCCGCGAGTCCCCCCGCCTACTCGCCGAGCGGCGTCAGCTTCTCCTGCGGCCACTCGCCGCGGCGCACCTGGGGCTTGGGGAGCCTCCAGCGACGCACCTGGAAGGCCCGCTGGAACGCGTAGAACCGCGTCCACTTGGGGATCTCCTCCTCCGGGAAGTACTTCTTGGCCGCCCACATCATCCGCCACGATTCCAGCGCCGCGTGCCCCAGCCCAATGAAGATCACCGCGTACATCGCCATGGTGGTGTACGCGTACAGCTGTGCCTGCTGCATGAGCCCGAAGATGAGGACCACACCCATGAGGCCGAGCGCCATCGGCATGAACATCTCGCCGAAGTTGAACCCCGCATCGATGAAGTCGCGCGCGAACTTGCGCACCGGGCCCTTGTCCCTGGGGGGCAGGTACTTCTCCACGCCGTGCTGCAGGGCGTGCTGCTGCTTCGCGTAGGCCTCGTTGCGTGCGGCGCGCTGGGCCTCCTTGGCCGCCTTCCGGTCGTCCACCACGAGCGGGCGGTGACGGGCGGCCTGCGCCTCCTTGCGGGTGGGCGTGGCACGGCCCTTACCGTGGACCGGCTCGGCGGGGACGGGCGGCGTCACCTCGGGTTCGGGGGAGGTCTTCTTGCGGAACAGCACGGGTCCAATCCTACGTGACGACGGCGCCGCTCCCGTCCCGTCGCCGGCCCTCCGCCGCACTTGTTTCCGACGGCGCCGCTCCCGTCCCGTCCCCGGCCTCCCGCCGCACTTGTTTCCGACGGCGCCGCTCCCGTCCCGTCCCCGGCCTCCCGCCCCGCGGGGGTAACGTTGGGCGGGTGATCACCCTTGAGCAACTCCGTGCCCGGGTCGATGAGGAATTCGACCGTGTCCTTGAGGACCTGAAGGCCCTCGTGCGTATCCCCTCGGTCTCCGCGGCCTCGTTCGACCAGTCCACCCTCGATGAGTCCGCGGCAGCCGTGGCCGAACTCTTTCGCGGCGCCGGCGTGGACACGCGCGTGACCTCCTCTCCAACCCCGGACGGGAAGCCGGGACGCCCCGCGGTGCTGGGACGCCGGGACGGGGAGGAGGGCGCCCCCGTGGTGCTCCTCTATGCCCACCACGATGTGCAGCCCCCCGGTGAGCCGGAGACCTGGGACCAGGAGGACCCCTTCGAGCCCGAGGTGCGCGGGGAGCGCATGTTCGGCCGCGGCAGCGCGGACGACAAGGCGGGTGTGGTGGCCCATCTCGGTGCCATCCGTGCACTCGGGGAGCACCTGAGGGCCGGCGTGCGCGTCTACATCGAGGGAGAGGAGGAGGTGGGCTCGCCCTCCTTCGTGCCCTTCCTGCGCGAGCACCACGAGGACCTCGCCGCCGACCTCGCCCTCGTGCTGGACTCCACCAACTGGAAGGTGGGCACCCCGGCGCTCACCACCACGCTCCGCGGACTCGTGGAGGCCCAGGTGGAGGTGCGGGTCCTGGACCACGCGGTGCACTCCGGCATGTTCGGCGGCCCCGTCCTGGACGCCCCCACCCTCATGTGCCGCCTGCTGGCCACCCTCCACGATGACCAGGGGAACGTGGCCGTGGATGGCCTCGCTGGCTACGACGAGGCCGCCCTCGATTACCCAGAGGAGGACTACCGCCGCGATGCCGGAGTGCTCGACGGCGTCCAGCTGGCCGGCAGCGGCTCCCTCGCCTCCCGGATCTGGACCCGCCCCGCCCTCTCGATCGTGGGATTCGACTCCACCTCCGTTGCCCAGCGCTCCAACACCATCCAGCCCACCTGCCGTGCCGCGCTCTCGCTGCGCATTGCGCCCGGTGAGGACCCGGCGCGCGCCTACGAGCTCCTCGAGGCACACCTGAAGGCCAACGCGCCCTTCGGTGCCCACGTGGAGGTGGTCCAGGGGGAGCTCGGGCCCGCCTTCCGCTCCCCGGCCGATTCCGAGGCGATGCGGCTCGCCCACTGGGCGCTGACCACCGCGTGGGGCACCGAGTCGGTGGAGACCGGCGTGGGCGGATCCATTCCCTTCATCGCGGACCTCGCCGCTGAATTCCCGCAGGCCGAGGTCCTGGTCACCGGCATCGAGGATCCCGATTCCCGAGCCCACTCGGGCAACGAGTCGATCCACCTGGGTGAGCTGAGGGGCGCCATGTTCGCCGAGGCCCTCATGCTGGCGCGTCTCTCCGGCACGCTCGACGAGGCGTGAGCCGTTACGGCGTGAGGTTCTCCGACGACGTGGAAGTCACCTGCGGCGTCGAGGTGCCCTACGGCGTGGAGGTCTCCTCCGGCGTCGCGTCCTGCGCGGGGGCGGGCGAGGAGTCCTCGTCCGCTGTGGGCGTCACGTCCTTCGGGGAGTCCACCAGGTCGAAGACCACGGTCCCGTCCGAGCTGACGGAGTCCACCGTCACCCGCACCTCGAAGGTCTGCGGCGGGCTACCCGCCGTGAACTCGCACGTGAGCTCCGCGCCGCGGCGCGCCTCCAGGTCCTGCGGGCAGGTGACGTCCGGGCGCGTGCCCGTCTCCTCCTCGAAGCGGTCCGCGATCTCGGAAGCAACCTCGGCAGCGGGCACCGGGTTCACGTCCGGCCCACTGCACGCGGCGATACCGGCCACGGCGAGGGCGGTGGCCGCGACGGAGAGTGCGCGGTTCATGCGCTCCAGAATGCCACAGGGCCCCGCGGGATCTCGCGCCAATCCGCCCGTAGAGGAGGTCCTGTGCGCGTTCTCATAGCCACCGCCGCCACGCCCGAGGCCCCCGCGAGCGAGTACGCGGACGCCATCCAGCGCGCCTGGAACGACTGGAATCCCGCCGATTCCCTCACACCCCTGCCCTTCCCCCACGAGGGCCGGGGCGTGCTCGAGGCACTGGACGCCCTCGGCTTCACCCGTACCGGCCCCGCCACCGCCTCCCGCGGCACCCACCACGTGATCGACGCCTCCGCCCTCCTCGGCGCCGCCCAACCCAGCGCCGTGCCCTCCAGTGCCGTGCCCTCCGGCGCCAAGTCCTCCGGCGTAGTCCCGTCCGGCACCGAGTCCTCCGGGGCCGCCCCCTCTGGCGTCCCCCACCTCGGCTCGACGTCGGCACTCGCCCCGGCACTGCAGGCCGCCCTGGCCGATGGCGGACAGCGCATCTCGATCGCCGCCCGTCCCCTCCCCATCCACGACGGCGGGCGCGGGCTCCTCGAGACCCTCACCTCCCGCTCGGGTGCCGTATCCACCGCGGCTGCCGCTTCCCGCGTGGACGATCTCTCCCGCCCGGACGCACTATCCCGCGGGAGTGGTATCGCGGAGGCGCGGTCGGCCCTCGCCGGGGTGAGGCTGGAACTGGTGCGCGGGACGGCACTGGCGCTGCTGGGACTGGACGGCGCAGGGGCAGCCCTGGGCGCCGTCGTCGGGGCGGAGGAGGCGCAGCGGCTGGATCGGGCCGTGGGGGAGTGGGCCGCGGGGGTGGAGCGGGACCACGTGCGCACGGACCTGGTCCAGGGCCGGCCCCTGCGGCTGTCCGCGGCGCCCGGCAGCGGGCTCGCCGGCGGGGCGGGATTCGCGCTGCTGGTGCTCGGGGCGGCGGGCGTTGACGAGGCCGCGTGGGTGGCGGAGCTCGCTGGCCTCGCCGAACAGGTGGCGGAGTGCGACCTCGCCGTGGTGGCGGTCCCCTCCCTCGACGGCGCGGCGATGGACGCCTCCGTGCTGACGGTGGTGGGGGAGGCCGCGCTCGAATCGGCGATCCCCGTGGTGGTGCTGACCGCCCAGGACCAGACCTCGCGACGGGCCCGCGCGGGCCTCGGGATCGCGGGGGCGTACGTGACCGAGGGGAACACATTCGCGCCCGCGGACGTTGGACTACTCGCGCGACGGGTGGCGCAGACGTGGTCCCGGCCGGATTCGCCGGATGGGCACGCCGCCACGTAGTCTCGCAACCAGAATTCTGTTTTGACGAAGGAGCTCCCCATGACCCAGGCCACCTCCGAGCACGGAGTCCTGCTGACGGATGCCGCCGCCGCCAAGGTGAAGAGCCTGCTCGAGCAGGAGGGCCGCGACGACCTGCGCCTGCGCATCGCCGTCCAGCCCGGTGTCTGCTCCGGCCTCATC
>CAZTOM010000201.1:0-4728 GCA_964615555.1 uncultured Actinomycetaceae bacterium | reverse complement strand
GCCCCCGAGGCGGCAGGCACCGCACCGGACGTCGGCCCTGAGGCATCAGCCCAGCAGATCGTGCTGGTGGGCGGCGGGGACCTGCTGCTCGGAACGGGCGAGCCGGCGGCCGGCGTGAACGGCCGGGCCTCCCTCACCGTGCTGGCCTCCCAGACGGCCACGGCGCTCGCCGAACGGGGGATCACCACCGTCTCACTCGGGGTGGACGACACCCTGTTCGAGGGCCGGGGCGTGGACGTGTGGACCGAGTTGGACTACCGCTACGTCATCAACATGACCCCGCTCGCGATCAGCGGGGGCCAGGAGCACGCCTCCCGCGTGGACTACACCATCTACACGGCCGAGACCTTCGCGGAGGAGCTCACCGCCCAGGGGATCACCGTGGAGGGGGAGCCCCAGCGCGCCCCGGCGCCGGAGGGCGGCGCACTCATCGGGATGGTGGAGTCCGCCCCGGTGGAGGAGGTCACCGCGTGGATGCTGAAGACCTCGTCCAACTCGGTGGCGGAGGCACTCGCACGCCACGTGGCGATCGCCCGCGGGGAGGGCAACACCGCGGAGGCGGGGGCGGCGGCCGTGACGGCGGAGATCCGCGAGCTCGGACTGCCCACCACCGGCCTCTACCTCGCGGACACGTGCGGGCTCGCGGGGGAGAACCTCATCTCCCCCGAACTCCTCGTGGAGACGGTCCAGCTTGCCCTCGGCGGGACCAACCCCCGCCTGAACCCCCTGGTGGAGGGCTTTCCCATCGCGTACCTGGACGGCACCCTCGCGGACCGGCTCCACGCCGTGCCGGGGGAGATCCGCGCCAAGACCGGCACGCTGACCACCGTGGTCTCCCTCACCGGCATCGTGGAGGCCCGCTCCGGGGCGCGCCTCACCTTCTCCGTGGTGGCGGGCGGACTGGACCCCACGGGCGTCGAGAGCGGGGTGTGGGGCGCCCGGCTCGGCGTGGACCGGTTCGTGGCTGCGCTCGCAGAGAACGCCTAGCCCCACCCGGCGCCACATCGCACCTGATCGCGCCGCGTTCGATTACCGTTGAAGCATGAGAGAGCTTCCCTGGGAGATCGCCGCGCGGCGTGCCGGACAGCTCGCGCCCGCCGGCCCCTCCGGGACCCGTGCGGCGCTCCGCGGGGTGGTGTCCTCCCTCCGCCGGGCCGCCGCCACCGCACCGGAGCTGGTGGCCGGGATCACCGGGCTGCACCAGGCCGCACGCACGGCCGCCTCCTACCCCGTCTACGTGGTGGACCGCGCCCGCTGGTCGGAGGCCAACGCGGAGCTGTTCGCCACCGTGGCCGGGCACGCGCTCTCCCTGGACAACCGCCTCCAGGCCCGCCTCGCTGCCGAGGAGACCGGTGCGCTCCTCTCCGTGCTCTCTACCCGGGTGCTCGGCCAGTTCGATCCCTACATCTCCACCGGCCGCCTCCTGCTGGTGGCGCCCAACGTGGTCCAGGTGGAACGCCAGCTTGACCTGGACGTGATGGACTTCCGCCTGTGGGTCTGCCTCCACGAGCAGACCCACGCCGTCCAGTTCGCGGCGGCCCCCTGGCTCTCCGAGTACCTGCTGGAGCGCATCCAGACCGTGACCGCCGGCCTCGGGGACGTGGACTCCGGCCCCTCCCGCGTGAAGTCCGCGGTCTCCACCATCACGGACCTCGTGCGCGGCAAGGACGGTGCGGTGGGCCTGCTCGCCGCGCTCCTCACGGAGGAGGAGCAGGAGGAGATGGACCGCCTCATCGCGATCATGAGCCTGCTCGAGGGCCACGCGGACGTGGTGATGGACGAGGTGGGGCCCGCCCGCATCCCCTCCGTGCGCCGCATCCGCGCCAGCTTCGAGAAGCGCCGCGACGGCGTGGGCCTCCTGGACACGCTGGTGCGCCGCCTCACCGGCATGACGGACAAGATCGCCCAGTACCGCGACGGCGCCGCGTTCGTGCGCGGCGTGGTGGGGATCGCCGGCCACGAGGGCCTCAACGCCGTGTGGGCCTCCCCGGAGAACCTGCCACGCCCCGCGGAGATCGCCCTCCCGGAGCGCTGGGTGAAGCGCGTCCACGGTTAGCGGCAGGCAGCGGGGCAGTGGGGTAGTGGGAGGTAGCGGGTAGTGGGTGGCACCCAGAGGCCGTGGGGTTCGCCCACCGAGCGCGTGGCGCGCGCCCGCACCGCCCTGACCGCGCTCGGGATCCCCGCAGGAACGCGTGTGCTCGTGGCCTGCTCCGGCGGCACCGACTCGCTCGCCCTCGCCGCCACGCTGGCCCACGTGGCACCCCGCGAGGGCTGGGTTGCCGGCGCGGTGGTGGTGGACCACGGCCTCCGCCCGGGATCCGGGGAGGACGCCGCCCGCGCCGCCCACCTGTGCACCGAGCTCGGCCTCCCCGCCGAGGTGCGCCGCGTGCACATCCCCTCCACCGGCACCCACGCCGGGGGACCGGAGGCCGCCGCCCGGGACGCCCGCTATGCCGCGCTCGAGGACGCCGCCGGCGATGACGGCCTTGTCCTCCTCGGCCACACCCTCGACGACCAGGCCGAGACCGTGCTCCTCGGCCTCGCCCGCGGCTCCGGGGCCCGCTCGCTCGCCGGGATGGCCCCCGCCGCCGGCCGCTACCGCCGCCCCTTCCTCTCCCTCACCCGCGCGGACACCGCCGGCATCTGCGCGGACCTGGGCCTCACCCCCATCGAGGACCCCTCCAACCACCCCGACGGCCCCTGGCGCGCCGCCGACGGCAGCCCCCTGCGCCGCACCGCCCTGCGCCACCACGCCATCCCCGCCCTCGAGGAGGTGCTCGGCCCCGGCGTGGTCCCCGCACTCGCCCGCACCGCCGACCTCCTGCGCGCGGACGCCGACTACCTGGACGCCCTCGCACGGCAGGCGCTCGCGGCGGCACTCCTGCCCGACGACGCAGCCCGCCTTCCGTCGTCGGCGAGCCCGGACGGCAGCCCACCCGACGACGCAGCCCGCCTTCCGTCGTCGGCGAGCCCGGACGGCAGCCCGTCCGACGACGCACCCCACCTTCCGCCGTCGGGGCTGGTCCTGGCGGTGGAGGCGCTTGCCCCCCTGCCGGACGCGGTGCGCACCCGGGTGGTACACCGCGCCATAATGGACGTGGCACCTCCCGGCGCACGTGGCGCGGTGGGGAGCCGGCACGTCGAGGCGGTGGACAGGCTCCTCGTGGCGTACCGGGGGCAGGGTGGCACCCAGCTCCCCGGGTTCGTCACGGCCCGGCGGGTGGGACAGGTACTGGTGATCGCGCGGGAGCGCGGGGAAGAGGAGTAGCTGTGGACCTGAAGGACGTCGAGGGCCAGATCGAGAAGGTCCTGATCACGGCCGAGGAGCTCGATGCGCGCCTGACCGAGATGGCCGGCGAGATCGACGAGTACTACGCCGGTGAGGAGGTCCTGCTCGTGGGCGTCCTGAACGGCGCGGTCATGGCGATGGCGGACCTCTCCCGCAAGCTCTCCACGCCCGCCCGCATGGACTGGATGGCGGTGTCCTCCTACGGCTCGGGGACCAAGTCCTCCGGTGTGGTGCGGATCCTGAAGGACCTCGCATCGGACATCCATGGCGTGAACGTGCTGATCGTGGAGGACATCATCGACTCCGGCCTCACGCTGTCCTGGCTGCTGGCGAACCTGAAGTCGCGCGAGCCGAAGTCGCTGCGCATCGCCACCGTGCTGCGCAAGCCGGACGCCGCGAAGGTGGAGGTGGAGGTGGACCACGTGGGGTTCGACATCCCCAACGAGTTCGTGGTGGGCTATGGCCTCGACTACGCCGAGCACTACCGCACCCTCCCGTTCGTGGCCACGCTGGCCCCGCACGTCTACGGCGGGTAGGTGGCGCAGGGTGCCGGAGTCCGGCGGGAGCGCCGGGACTGGGCGTCCGGCCCGGGGCGCCGCGAGTGGACGTCCGGGGGCGCCGGAGTCCACAGGACGCGGCCCCCACAGCCAACATCCAGCAAAACCGGGTAGATTCCAGTAGTTCTCCGCGCACCCCCGGGACCGAAGGGACCGACAACCTTGGCGACTGACACCAAGAAGAAGACACGCAGCCCGCAACTCACGTGGGGACTGCTCGCACTCGCGATCGGCTTCTTCCTCCTCTTCAGCCTGCTCACCTCCCCGCAGGTGGCCACCATCCCCACCTCCGAGGGACTCCAGCTGCTGCGGGAGCAATCCACCGTGGAGCGCGTGGAGATCAACGGCGTGGACCAGCGGGTCACGCTCGAGCTCACCGAGCCGCACACCACCACCCAGAAGGACGGGTCCACCAAGGACGTGGGGGACAACGTGGCCTTCTACTACGTGGAGCAGCAGGGCGAGGAGGTGGTGGACCTGGTGAACGCCGCCGATCCGGAGGGCGGCTTCAACTCGGTGATGCCGCAGCCCAACTTCTTCGTCTCCCTCCTCTCCCTCATCCTGCCCCTGATGATCTTCGTGGCCATCTTCTGGTTCCTCATGAGCCGGATGCAGGGCGGCGCCGGTGGCGTGATGAGGTTCGGCAAGTCCCGCGCCAAGATGGTCAACAAGGAGAACCCGGACGTCACGTTCGCGGACGTGGCCGGAGTGGACGAGGCCGTGGAGGAGCTCCAGGAGATCAAGGAGTTCCTCTCCGAGCCCGGCAAGTTCCTGGCCGTGGGCGCCAAGATCCCCAAGGGCGTGCTGCTCTACGGCCCGCCCGGAACCGGTAAGACCCTGATCGCCCGCGCCGTGGCCGGTGAGGCCGGGGTGCCGTTCTAC
>CAZTOM010000200.1:0-4731 GCA_964615555.1 uncultured Actinomycetaceae bacterium | reverse complement strand
CGAACTCCACCCCGAACTCGGCGAGCTTCTCCTTGATCTCCTCGATCATGAAGCCCACGCCGAGGCTGCGGAAGACCTCGGCCTCCTCACCGCTCGGGAGCGTGCGCGGGTCCACGGCGCCGTCCTCGGCGCGGGCGGCGAGCACGCGCTGGGCGATCTCGGAGATGTACTCGCCCTGGTAGCCGTCCTCCGGGACCTCCTGGCCGCGGGCGCGGGCGATCATGGAGCGCACGAACCGGTCGATCTGCGCGCCGTGGTCGTTGAAGTAGTACTCGCGGGTCACCACAGCGCCCGCCGCCTCGAGCACGCGGGCGAGCGAGTCGCCCACCGCCGCCCAGCGCACCCCGCCGATGTGGATGGGTCCCGTGGGATTCGCGGAGACGAACTCCAGGTTGATCTTCTGGCCGCCGAGTGCGTCCGTGCGTCCGTAGGACTCCCCGGCCTCCACGATGTCCCTCACCAGCGCGCCGGCGGCCTCGGAGTCGAGCCGGATGTTGAGGAATCCGGGTCCGGCCACCTCCGCGGCAGCGATCCCGTCCACGTCCCCGAGCCGCGCCGCGAGCATCTCCGCGAGCGCCCGCGGCGTGGTTCCCGCGCGCTTGCCGAGCTGCATCGCCACGTTGGTGGCCCAGTCGCCGTGCTCGCGCTGGCGGGGCCGCTCCACCTTCACGTCTGGGACGTCGGCGGCGTCGAGGGCGAGCTCGCCCCCACCGATGGCGGCGAGGAGCGCCTCGCGGATGGCTGCGGAAAGCTGTTCTGGAGTCACGCCCGCCAGTCTAGTTGCGCTTGCGTCGCCCGCTGCCCGTCGACGACGTGCCCCGCCTCACGCTCCTACCCCACCCTCCCCCCACCATCCCCGACGACGTGCCCCGCCTCACGTCCCGATCGGCACCCGCCGGGTCGGTGCGGGGCCGGCACGCTGATAAGATGACTCGGCGTTGCCCCGATAGCTCAGCGGATAGAGCGTCTGCCTCCGGAGCAGAAGGTCGCAGGTTCGAGTCCTGTTCGGGGCGCTCTGGCGCACAGGCCCCTGACCCGCGAGAACGTTGGCTCAGGGGCCTCGCACACTTTCGGCCATGGCAGATTCGTGCCGAATGCGGATCCCAGACCTGGCGGATCGAGCCAACCCACCCCACCCGCTCAGCGACTGGGGGCGTGATGAACGTGAGTTCGTGCTGCCCCTGCTGGCCACGGCAGGCAGATCAGGCCGAAGCAGGGAGGAACTCCACCCGGCAGCCGCCGCGCGGATCGTCCGGGTGGAAGGCGATCGTGCCGTGTCCCTCGCCAAGCAGGCCCTCGAAGAGGCCGCGGTGCAGCTCCCAAAGATTGCGGTCCTCATCTGGGGACCGGTGGGCCAGCGGGCAGCCGCGCACGTGGATGAAGGTGGCGTTCTCCCACACCGGGTCGAACCCGAGCCGGGTGAGGACGGCCACCACCTCCTGCGGCGAGGCGCCGGGGGCGCTCCCGTAGTCCTTGCGGCGTTCGTCGGTGCCCCACGAGAGCCCGATGTCGTAGGCCTCCTCCGGGCCCATCTTCTCGAGCCCCGAGTTCACGAGGGAGATGAGTCCCTGGTGGATGCGGGCGGGATCCGGCAGGCGGGTGGAGTAGAGCACGGCGGGGCGGCCGCGGTCTCCCAGGCGTCGCTCCCCCACGGTGAGGAGGCCAGCGGCCGCGAGCGCGCCGAGGTGGGGGCGGGCGGTGCTGACGTGGCAGTCGAGGGCCTCGGCGATCTCGGCCACGGTGGACGGTCCGGGCATGGCGGCCACGGCATCGAGGACGCGGCGGCGCGCGGGCGGGAGCTCGAGGGCCTCGCGGACCACCTCGGCGGTGGATCGCGACCTTCCACGGCTTCGCATTAGGTGACACCTCCCTCTTCCATTGTCACGGAAGGGGTTCAGCGCACGTGGGACCACTGGCCCGGTTGGACTATGGCCCCGCTCACGCCCGCGGGCGCAGTGCCACCGGCCCGCCAGCTCAGTGCCACCGGCCTCACCAGCTCAGTGCCACCGGCCCGGCCAGCTCAGTGCCAGGGGCCCCGCGGAGCCAGCCAGGAGCGGGCGGTGGTGGGGTGGTCCGTGATGATCCCATCCGCCCCGGCGCCCAGGACACGCTTCCATGTGGCGGCGTCGTCGGCGGCCCAGACGTGGACGGCGAGCCCGAGGGCGTGGGCGAGGCGGACGAAACGCCGGGTGACCACGGGAATGCCGCGGTGCTGCGGCGGGACCTGCACGGCGACGGCCTCGCGGACGGCGGGAACGCGGCGCGCGAGGGGGACGGCGGCGGACAGGGGCGCCTGGGCGAGGCCCACCAGCCGGGTGACGGCGGACTGGCCGAGCGAGGTGGCCACCTCGGGGGCGAGGGCGCGGGCGCGGCGGAGCCGCTCGTCGGAGAAGGAGGCGATGAGGACGCGCTCGGGGTTCGCGGCGGCGAGCTCGGCGAGTGGCTCCACCACCGAGTCGGACTTGGCGTCCACGTTGAACCGCAGGTGGGGGAAGCGCTCGAGTGCCTCGTCGAGGCGGACGAGTCCCTCGCCGGAGTCGTCCCGGACGTCGGCCAGCTCTGCCCAGCTGCGGGCGGTCACGGGGCCGGTGCCGGTGGTGGTGCGGTCGAGGTCCTCGTCGTGGAGGAGGACCACCACGCCGTCGGTGGTGGCGTGCGCATCGGTCTCGATGTACTTCAGGCCCCGCTCCACGGTGTGGGCGAAGGCGGACCATGAGTTCTCCGGCACCTCGGCCGCACCGCCGCGGTGGGCCATCAGGATCGTGCCGTCCCCGCGGAGGAACGGGTGGGTGCTCAGCACTGGCCGGGGAAGATCGCGGAGTGGTTGTCCAGCCAGACCAGCGGGTCCACGGCGTTGTCCCATTCGCCGGTGTGGATCTCGAAGTGGAGGTGGGGGCCGGTGGAGAAGCCGCGGTTGCCCACGCCGGCGATGATCTGGCCGGCGCTCACCGCATCGCCCTCCTGCACGTAGACGTGCTGGGAGTACATGTGGCCGTACCAGAACCAGGTGGGGACTCCGTCCACCTCGGCCTCCACGATCACGAGGTTGCCGGAGCGGCCCTCGATGCCCTCGCCCGCGTGCACCACGGTCCCGTCCGCCACGGCGTACAGCGGCGTCCCGACGGGCGCCGCCATGTCCGTCCCGTAGTGGAACGCGCCCCACCGGGGGCCGAACAGGGAGGTGTCGCGGTAGGTGCCCTCGGCCATGGGCCGGATGGGCGCGTCCACGCGCAGGGTGTAGGCCTCGCTCAGGCCGTTGGCTCCCACTGCGGGGGCGTCGCAGGCGGTGATGACGGTGCGGGCGAGCTGCCGGGCGGCCAGGTTGTCCGCCACGATCTGCGCGCGCGGGTCCTCCCGCAGCGCGGTCCCGGTGGAGATCTCCCCGGAGAGGATGTGGGCTGCGGCGGCGGCGCCGGCCAGTTCGGTCACGGGCGCCTCGGAGGGCAGGAACGTGGCTGCCGCCGGGCTCCCAGCCAGCACGAACCCTCCGATCGGCACTGCGATGGTGGCCGCGCCGAGCGCACCGAGCAGCGTGGTGCGCGGCACCACGTGGGTTCCCCGCACGGGCTTCCAGTGGATCTCGCGCATCTCGCGGCGCGTGAGCGGTGCCGCATCCGAACGCGGCGCCGGGGCCGCAGGCTCCGCCGCCCGCAGTGAGCGGCGCGAGGGCAGCGGGGTGAACTTCACGGTCTGCTCGTCCGAGGGCACCGCGCCCATCGGGATCCGCTCCACCGGCTCCTCGATCACCGGGGCCGCGGCGGACGGCGCCAGGGCGGTGGGCTGCGTGGTGGGCGGCTGCGCGATCGCCGCGGCGAGGCCCACCAGCGGCGTGCGCTCGACGGCGGGGGCGGGCTGGGCGGCAGGTGCGGCAGGCGTCGTCGGGGCCAGGGAGGATCCGGCAGAGGGGGCGGCCTGGGAGAGGGTGGCGCTGCGGGCGGAGGCGGCCTCGGCGGCACGCTCCATCTCCCGCATCTGGCGTCGCGTCAGCGGCTGGCCAGACGTGGCGCACGACGACATAGGGCCTCCGGAGGGAAAGAGGGGGATCACTACAGATCCATCACAGAACGATAACGAACGGGCATCGCCAGAGTCCAACCCTTCGCCAGATTGTGGAAACCATCACCCCGGGATGTGCTGGACGGGCCGGTGCAGGCGGGGCCGTGCAGGCGAGGCCGTGCTGGCAGGACGTCTTCACAGGATCGTGTCATGATCATCACATGCCGGCGACTTCCTTCCGCATCCTCGTGGTCGAGGACGAACGTGACATCTCGGACCAGATCGCGCGCCGACTGGAGTCCGAGGGCTGGGAGGTGCGCCAGGTCCACGACGGGCTCGAGGCCGTCAGCGAGGCGCGGGACTTCAGCCCTGACGCGGTGGTACTGGACGTGATGCTGCCCGGGATCGACGGGCTCGAGGTGTGCCGCCGCATCCAGGCGGACCGCGAGATCCCCGTCCTGATGCTGACCGCGAGGGACGACGAGACGGACATCCTGGTGGGGCTCGGCGTGGGCGCGGACGACTACATGACCAAGCCCTTCTCAATGCGCGAGCTCGTGGCGCGCCTCAAGGCGCTGCTGCGCCGCGTGGAGCGTGCGGAGCGGATCGTGGGCGGCCCGGTGGCCGCCCCCATGGTGCTCGGGGATATCGAGGTGGACCGCGAGGGCCGCCGCGTGCGCCGCGCCGGCGAGGAGGTCCACCTCACCCCCACCGAGTTCGATTTGCTGGTGTGCC
>CAZTOM010000199.1:0-4764 GCA_964615555.1 uncultured Actinomycetaceae bacterium | reverse complement strand
CCACGGACGAGGTGGCGGACGGCCGCACGCAGATCGAGCGGGATGGCCGCGTTCGCGACGTCCCGGTGGACGAGGCCGGTAACCCGCTGAACGCCGCGAATGGCCGTGAAGTGTTCTACGGCTCGGATGACCGGCTGTACTACGAGATGGACGGTCAGCCGGGCCAGGGTAAGGCTGTCCCCTACGCGGAGTACCCGTGGAAGGTCTCCGATAGCTTCGACGTGCGGGCCACCCTGGACGATCCGATCCAGCACACACCCTCGGCTGGCTACCTGGATGAGGGCCTGCGGCCCTACCAGGAGGCGATCGCACACCACCTGGACAACGTCGAGACCACGGACGCGATCCTGGAGGACCTCGGACTCACGCGCAGCGACGTCTCTGCGGCAGGCTTCGAGGACGCACTCAACTCGATAGAGCAGGACGCCATCGCTGCCGGGGACATCGACCGGCTGGTCGAGATCTCCGAACTCCGGGACGCCCTGGACAGCGAGCTCCTCTCCCGCAGTGGCCTGCGCTCCCCAGCCGAGGCGGCGGGCCTGTCTGCGGTCCTGGACAACCATGCGGCGAGCGGGATCGAGACGATCGTTGCCGATGCCACTCCCGGCTCCGGCCGCATCGACGCCGCCGGGGTCTCCAAGAGTGGGGATACGTGGACCTTCACCGTGGACGAGGCCAAGGGAACGCAGTACTCCCCGAACCTCGGCGGACGCCACGTGGACGGCGAGTACGTGCAGCAGGGGAGCACCCCCTACCTGAACGACATGTTCCGGGTGGACGACCGCATCGTTGAGGGCCTCACCGATTACGCTATGCGCAACGAGGGCTTCGCAGAGGCGTGGAATGCTGGGAAGGTGGACATCGAGTACCGCCTCGTGGTGGCCAAGCCGGACGGCACGGTGACGATCCGCACCTTCGTCATCGACCGCTCGCAACTCACGCTCCCGAGGATCCCGTAGAAGGAGGCTGGACAGCAGTGACGTGGAACCACGCGGACCCCGATCAGGTGGTGGAACTCGCCGAGGCGATGATGGACGTGCCGTGGCCCGTCCCGAAGGAGGACGTCCCCGCGCTCACGGAGCAGCTGGGCTGGCGCCAGGTCCGCGCCGACGTCCCCGCGTACTACACCGGCCTTCCGATCAGCCCGGACCTCGGCACCTCCCAGGCCGCTGAGGGCGAACTGACGCGGCTGACAGCCCACCTGGTGGACCGCGAGCCTGCCCGGTCCGAGGAGTTCTCGCAGTGGCTGCTCGAGGTCTCCGGGTCCTACGTGGTGGCCCTCAAGGAGCGGTTCGGCCGCTCCCGGGTGAACACCTTCCCCTCCGACCACCTCGCCTCCATGTGGGACTGCGAGAGCGGCGCCGTCCTCTCGCTCGTCACCACCCCCACCACGATCCAGCTCAAGGTGGAGAGCCCGCGCATCGTGGACGCCCGCCGCGTGATCGCCCAGAACCCGGACCTCTGACCCGGCCTGGAGCGGCAAGCCCCGTCAGACCTGCGAAGGGTCGCGACTGCCACGCCTGCGTACGGACGGTGAGGGGCGTCGTTGGGACGACGACGGGACCTAGCCTGCGTACGGAAGGTACGCTCCGTCGTCGGCGGGGACGACGACGGGACCTGGCCTGCGTACGGAAGGTACGCTCCGTCGTCGGATACCGACGATTATCGGCAACAGCGGCAGGGGGAGGGGCGCGGGCCGCGGGGGGCGGGGCCCTAGATGGGGCGGCCGAGCTTGAACTCGTCCACCATGAGGCGCACCACGGACTCCATGTGGTGGCCGCTCTTCTCCCAGACGCGGTGCTGGCGCTGGTAGGCGGCGCCGCGGTCGAGGATGAGCTGGAGGTGGGCGAGTTCGGCCTCGCAGCCGAGGTCGCGCGCCACGGGGGCGAGCATCTCCATCTCGCGGGGCATGGTCTCCGTGATGAGCTCCTCGTTGCCGGCAGAATCGAGGATGAGGATGGCGTCCATGCCGTAGCGGGCGCTGCGCCACTTGTTCTCCGCGAGGTACCACTGGGGCATGGAGGGGAGCGACTCGCCGGCGTCGAGGAGGCGGGAGTAGTGCTCCACCAGGCAGTGGATGAGCGCGGACAGGGCACGCAGCTCGGTGACGTTGGTGGGGGCGTCGCACACGCGCACCTCGATGGTGCCGAGGCGGGGGGAGGGACGGATGTCCCAGCGGACCTCGGAGAAGTCGTCGATGACGCCGGTGTGGAGCATGCCATTCGTGTAGCGCTCCAGCTCGCTCCACTCCTCGAGGTGGTGGGGCAGGCCCGCGGTGGGGAGCTGCTGGAACATCATGGCCCGGTTGGAGGCGTAACCGGTGGACTTGTTGGACCAGAAAGGGGAGGACGCTGCGAGCGCCTGAATGTGCGCGTGGCGCGTGAGAAGGGCGTTCAGGATGGGCAGCACCTTGTCACGGGACTCGATACCCACGTGTACGTGCATGCCGAACAGGAGCATCTGCTGGCCCCAGTAGCGGGTGCGGTCCACGAGCCGCGCGTAGCGCTCCTTGTTCGTGACCCGCTGGTAGAGGGGGTTGGCGAAGGGATGGGTTCCCGCGGTGGCGAGCACCACCCCGAGGCCCTCCAGGACCGGCGTGACGTCTGCGATCGAGCGCTCGATGTCCTCGATCGCACCGTTGACGGTGGTGGAGGGGTTGGAGACCATCTCGATGGTGTTGAGGAGGAGCTCGTGGTGGACGTTCGGGTGCTCCTCGCCGCGTTCGCGCTCGAGGCGCCGCAGCACGGTGGCGGCGCACTGCCGCAGGTCGAGGGAGTCCTCGTCCACGAGCTGGAGTTCCCACTCCACCCCCACGGTGGAGCGTTCGGACGGCGCGAAGGGTAGCGTCACCGCTCCATCATGACGCGTTTGGGCTCATCCGGCGAACCACTACCACCACGTGGCGGCCATGGATCCGGGTGATGACCACGGTGGCCGGGTTCTGGCCGTGCAGCTTGAGGGCCTTGCGCAGGCGGTCGGGGACCACGTCCACGCCGCGCTTCTTGATCTCGAGGGCACCGATGTCGTTGCTCCGGCACCACGCGGAGAGCCGGGCCTTGGAGAAGGGGAGGATCTCCGTGATCTGGAAGGTCTCCCCGAACGGCCCCGCGTAGGGCTCGGATGCGACCAGGTAGGCGATCCCCTCAGAGACCGATGCCCCATCGATCTCCGCAGCCAGGGCCGCCACGCCGCCCGCGCGGATCACCGCGCCGTCCGGCTCCACCAGGTAGTCGCCCCGCCAGGTGTCCTGGTCCACGAGCGGCGCCTGCGCGGCAGGGCTGCGCGGATCGCTGGTCACGTGGAGCTCGGCGTGGCCGTGCGGTCCAACCACCAGGGCGGATCGGCCCGGGCCCTGCGGGGCCAGGGGCCCGAACCACAGCCCGGCCTCCACCACGTCCCCGCCCACGGATACCCACTGGGCGTGGGCGTCCTCCGGGACGTGCTCGTACCCGATCCCCGGCGCCACCTTCACACCCAGCGCGGGAGCGCGCCCGCGGATGGCAAGCACGTCTGCGAGAGGTGGGGAGTACGCGGCCGGATCGAAGGTGCGCCCGCTGGAGGTGCGCCGCGCCGGGTCCGCGTACACGCCGTCGTCGGGCCCGACGACGGAACGTGCGTGGTCCAGCGCGTCACCGTGGACCACCCTCGCGTTCGGGAACGCGGCCAGGTTGAGGGTGGCGAGGGCCGCCGTCGCCTCGTCCCGTTCGACGGCGGTGACGTCGATGCCGAGGGCCGCGATCGCAAGGGAGTCCACGCCGAGGCCGCAGCCGAGATCGTGGACGTGGGTGATGCCGGCATCGCGGAAGCGGCGGGCGTGGTGGGCGGCCACCTCGATCCGGGTAGCCTGCTGGAGGCCCGCCTCCGTGAACAGGAGGGCGCTGGCGAAGTCCCCGAGCTTCGAGCGGGCGTGCTCCCGGAGGCGCTGCTGGGTGAGGGCGGCGGCCACCAGCTCCGGGTCCGCGTGGCGGCGCAGCTCCTTGCCGAGCCTCAGCGCGTGGCCGGGATCGTACGGCGGGAGCGACTTAAGGAGCGCCTGGCCCTCCGGGGTGAGGAGGCGGCGCAGGCCCGCGGCCTCGGCTTCGCTGACGGACATGGCCCCCATTCTGGCACTCGCCTTGACCGAGTGCTAACGCGGGCATAGATTGGGTCTGGTTGCGGGCCCCGGCCCGCCCCGGGATGCCACGGCTCCGACCCCCGCGACGGCGGGGCCACTGGACTCCCACCCAGTTCACCGTTTTGAGACGAAAGGGGAGTGCCGCAGTGTCGGTCTCCATCAAGCCGCTCGAGGACCGCATCGTGGTGCAGTCGCTCGAGGCCGAAACCACTACCGCGTCCGGCCTCTACATCCCGGACACCGCCAAGGAGAAGCCCCAGGAGGGCACCGTCATCGCCGTGGGCCCCGGCCGCGTGGATGACAACGGCCAGCGCATCCCGGTGGATGTGGCCGTGGGTGACGTGGTCATCTACTCCAAGTACGGCGGCACCGAGGTGAAGTACGCCGGCAACGAGTACCTCATCCTCTCTGCGCGCGACGTGCTCGCGATCGTCGAGAAGTAGCCTCCGCGCCCACGCATACGAGAAGGGCCCCGGGATTTCCCGGGGCCCTTCTTGGTGTGTCTGGGTCTTGGTGAGTCTGGGTTTTGGTGTCTCTGTCTCTGGGGCTGGGTCTGGGCCTGGGTCCGGCCGGGCGGGCTCAGCCTGCGCGAACTCAGCCTTTGCGGCTCAGCCTGCGCGCCCCTCGGAGGCGGCCTTCGCCTCGGCCTT
>CAZTOM010000198.1:0-4777 GCA_964615555.1 uncultured Actinomycetaceae bacterium | reverse complement strand
CCCGCGAGTAGGACTCGTCCGTGAAGGGGTCCACGATCGAGAAGTTCACCACGAGGGTCTTCTGCTTGCGGAACGGGTCCACGTACGCGGTGCGCACGTCCGGGATCAGCTTCATGTCCGATTCGTGGATTGCCTGGAAGCCGCGGATCGAGGAGCCGTCGAACATGAGGCCCTCGTGGAACACGTCGTCCGTGAACGCCTCCACGGGGATGTTGAAGTGCTGCATCACCCCCGGCAGGTCGCAGAAGCGGACGTCGATGAAATCGATGCCCTCCTGGCGGGTGTAGGCGATGGCCTCCTCGGCGCTGCTGAACATCTCACCTCTCCTGGGGGGTGGCTGCGGGGTGGTCCTCGGGCGGTGGGCCCGTTGCGGTGGGCCCGTTGGGCTGGTCGGGCGGTGGGCCCGTTGGGCTGGTCGTTGCGGTCAGGCCGTCTGCCGCGGGGCGACGGGGGCGGGATGGCGGGCTCAGCGACCGCGCATGCCCCGACGGTCAGGGCGGGCCCGCATCGGGTCGATGCCCTTGGGGATGGGGAGCTTCATGGTGCCGAGCGAGCGGAGCCGGTTGGCCACGGCGCTCACCTCCTGCGCGGTGAGGGTCTTCTTCATCCCCTTCACGCGGCGCTCGAGCTTGTCCAGCGGCACCTGCCCCTCACCGTTGCCCACCTCCACGAAGTGGATGGGCACGTTCTGCGGCACCACGCGCTGGATGCGCCGGCGCTCGTCCCCGAGCAGTCGTGCCACGCGGGTGCTTGGCCCCTCGGAGACGAGCACCACGCCAGGGCGCCCCACCATGCGGAACACGAGGTCCTGGGTGCGGGGGTTGACCTGCACGGGCTCCTGCTCGATGCTCCAGCCGCGCTTGATCTGGTCCAGCACCGCGAACGCGGCGCCGGGCTGCCCCTCGATCTGCCGGTAGGAGACCTTCCGGGTCCGCCAGGACAGGATGATGAGCGCCACCAGGGTTCCGAGCAGCAGGCCCATGAAGCCGCCGTAGATCGGCATCCCGGCGAGCGAGCCGAGCAGCACGCCCAGCCCGATCATCCCCAGGATCGAACCGAAGATCGCCCACGGCGCCCACTTCTCGTGCCGCGCGACGAGTCTGAACGCGTCCGCGAAGTTGTGGTACCACCGCCGCTTCTTCTGCTTCTTGGGCTTGGGTGCGACGTCTTCCGCATCGGTCTTGGCCATGGGGAGAGTCTACCTTTCGCGCACCCCTGCCTGAGCCTGTGGATAACTCCTGCAGGGGTGGGGCAAATCGCCCTACCGTTCCGGTATGGACACCCCGAGCATCCCGGGATACCGGGTCACCGGAACTGCCGGACACGGCGTACGCGGAGCCGCCCACACGGTCGTGGCCGCGGACGGCAGGGGCGGCGTGGCCGTCATCGTGAAGCGCGAGCTCGAGATGCGGGTCCGCGAGCTGGGCGACCTCTCCCACCCCGGCCTGCCCACCATCCTGGACGTGGTCCGCCTTCCCGACGGCGGAGCCGCCGTGGTCCTCGGGGTGGCGGTTGGCCCCTCGCTCGCCACACTCGTCCAAGCCCGCGGGCACCTGCCCTCCGGCGAGCTCGCCACGCTGTGGCGCCGCTGCGCCGAGGCCCTCGCCGCCCTCCACCACCGCGGACTCGTCCACGGGGACGTCTCGCCCGGCAACATCGTCATCACCGAGGCGGGTCCCGTCCTCCTGGACATCCTCGGCCACGGCGGCACCGAGACCGGCCCGCGGGGACACGTGGCCCCCGAGGTAGCGGCAGGGGCACCCCCCACCACCGCCGCCGATGTCTGGGGCCTCGCCCGTGCCATCGCCTGGGCTGGTGGGGATGCCCCCCACGTCCTCGACGCGCTTGGCGAGGCCCTCGCTGATTCGCCCGCCGCCCGACCCACCGCGCGGGCCTTCTCCACGTGGGCATTCGTGGTAGGGGACCCCGTCCCGATCACCATGCCCGACTCCGCCGCCCTCGCCGGCGCCCAGGTCCGCGCCGGCGTCACCGAGACCGCACTGCTCGCGCCCCGCCGCTGGGGCCGGCTGTCCCTGCGTTCGGTTCCAGCCGCGCTCTCGCTGCGCGCCGTTGCGGCTGGCGTGGCCCTGCTTCTCACCTTCGGCATCACCGCCGGCACCCTCCTCGCCGACGGCGGAGCCCACCCGGCGTCGTCGGCCGCCGCCTCCGAGAGTGGCCCGCTGGAGGAGGGTGAGGCGCAGGAGGGCGCCCCCGGAGGCGAGAGTCCGGGTGAGAGCAGTACGGGTGGGGGTGACGCGGGCGAGGAGGTGCGCGACCCCGCCGCCGGGGAGGACGAGGGTGAGGGTGGTACGGGCGTGGGTGACGCGGGTGAGAGCAGCACGGGTGAGGGTGACGGGAAAGATGAGGTGCGCGACGCCGTCGCCGGGGTGGTGGGGGCGCGCGACGCGGCACTGGTGGCGCACGACGCGGCCGCACTGCAGGGAGTCTACGCGCCCGGTGCGAGTGCGCTGGCGGCGGACCTCGCGGTGCTGGCGGACGTGGTGGCCAGCGGGGTGGAGCTCCGGGACTTCGGGACGGAGGTGGTGGACGTCCGCGTGGTGGAGCAACGAGCGGGGTACCTGCTGGTGGAGGCCACCGTGGCACAGCGGGCGCACACCCGGCTCGTGGGGGAGAGCGAACGGGACGTAGCGGCGGGAGGGTCGCGGTGCGTGCGGCTGGCGCTCGTGCGGGCGCAGGGGGCGGGACAGGACCAGACGCGGGGTGCAGGGCGAGCGCAGGGGGCGGGGCCGGACCAGGCGCAGGGGGTCTGGCAGATCCAGGAGCTCGCGCCGTGTGGGCAAACGGAAGGGGGCGAGGACTGACGTCCCCGCCCCCTCCCGGGGTGATGCGCTCTAGAGGTCGCCCTCGAATGCGCCCTCCTCGAGACGTGCCTTCACGTCCATGAGGTAGCGGGCGGCGTCGGCGCCGTCCACGAGGCGGTGGTCGTAGGAGATGGCGAGGTAGACCATCGAGCGGATGCCGATCGTCTCGTTGCCGTCCGCGTCCTTCACCACGGCCGGCCGCTTCACGATCGTGCCCACGCCGAGGATCGCGACCTCGGGCTGGTTGATGATCGGGGTGTCGAACAGGGCGCCACCCGAACCGGTGTTGGTGATGGTGAAGGTGGAGCCGGACAGCTCGTCCGGGAGCACCTTCGAATCGCGTGTGCGGGCCGCGAGGTCCGCGATCTTCTTGGCGATGCCGGCGATGTTGAGGTCGCCCGCGTCCTTGATCACCGGGACCAGCAGGCCGCGCTCGGTATCCACCGCGATCCCGATGTGCTCGGCACCGTGGTAGACCACCTCCTCGTTCTCGATGGAGGCGTTGAGCTTCGGGTGGGCCTTCAGGGCCTCGGTGGCGGCCTTCACGAAGAACGGCAGGTAGGTGAGGTTCACGCCCTCACGCGACTTGAAGCCGTCCTTCGCACGGGCACGGAGCGCCGCCACGCGGGTGACGTCCACCTCCACCACCGTGGTGAGCTGGGCGGAGGTCTGGAGGGACTCCACCATGCGCTTGGCGATCACCTTGCGCAGGCGGGACATCTTCTCCGAGGTGCCGCGCAGCGGGCTCGCCTCGAGCGTCTTCTGCGGGGCCGCGGCCTGGGCGGGCGCGGCGGAGGTGTCGAGCGCGGCGGTGCGGGTCTGCGTGCTCTCGTCCACGGCAGCGGCCTTCTGCGCGGCAGCCGCCTTGTCCTGCTCGGCCTTCTCTGCAGCCGCGATCACGTCCTCCTTGCGGATCCGGCCGCCCACTCCAGTGCCGGTGAGGCCCGCCAGGTCCACGCCCTTGTCACGCGCCAGCTTGCGCACGATCGGGGTGACGTAGCCGCCTGCATCCCCGGACGGTCCAGCCGGCGCCGCGGCCGCCGGGGCGGCCTCGTCCTTGCTGGCTGCCGGCGCGGGCTCGGCCTTCGGCTCCTCCGCGGGCTCCTCGGACTCCTCCTCGGAGACCTGCTCCTCGGCCTCGTCGCGGACCTCCTCGGGGGCCTCCTCCGGCTCGGGAGACTCCTTGGGCTCCTCGGCCTTCGGCTCCTCCTTCGGCTCCTCGGCCTTCGGCTCCTCGGCCTTCGGTTCCTCGGCCTTCTCCTCGGCGGGGGCGCCGCCACCGATCTGGGCAAGCGGTGCGCCCACCTCAACGGTCTCGTCCTCGCCCACGAGGATCTTGGTGAGCTTTCCGGCGTACGGGGAGGGCACCTCGGTGTCCACCTTGTCCGTGGAGACCTCGAGCAGCGGCTCGTCCACCTCCACGTCGTCGCCCTCGGCCTTGAGCCAGCGGGTGACGGTGCCCTCGGTGACGGACTCGCCGAGCGCAGGCATCGTCACGGTCTGGCCCTCACCGGCGGAGTCGTCGGATGTGGGAGCCTTCGCGGGCTCCTCCTGCTCCGTGGACGGCTCCTCTGCGGGCTCGGCCTCCTGGGCAGGCTTGGCCTCGGGGGTCTCGGCGTCCTCCTCGGCATCCTCGTCCGCGGGCTCCTCGGCCGGCTCGTCCTTCTCCTCGGCCGGCTCGTCCTTCTCATCGGCCGGGGCGTCGCCGCCCCCGGAGCCGTCGCCGATGATGGCGAGCTCCGCGCCCACCTCCACGGTCTCGTCCTCCTCGACCAGGATCTTCTCCACCACTCCCGCAACGGGGGAGGGGACCTCGGTGTCCACCTTGTCCGTGGAGACCTCGAGCAGGGGTTCGTCGATCTCGACGGAATCGCCCACAGCCTTGAGCCACCGGGTGACGGTGCCCTCGGTGACGGACTCGCCGAGTGCCGGCATCTTGACGGATTCAGACATGG
>CAZTOM010000197.1:0-4824 GCA_964615555.1 uncultured Actinomycetaceae bacterium | reverse complement strand
GTCGGGTGGCACTCGCGCCGGGCTTAGGTGCGCCGACGGCGGCGGGTGGGTTGCGTCGTCGGGTGGCACTCGCGCCGGGCTTAGGTGCGCCGACGGCGGCGGGTGGGTTGCGCCGTCGGGAGGCACTGCGCCGGACATAGGGCGCGCCGACGGCGGGTAGTGGGTTACGCCGTCGGGTGGCACTCGCGCCGGACATAGGGCGCGCCGACGGCGGCGGGTGGATTGCGTCGTCGGGGAAGGACAGGCGCGGCGGTAGGGTCAGGGGTATGGATTTCACGCGAGCGGACGGACGGGCGACGGATGAGCTGCGGCCCGTCACCATCACACGGAACTGGTTGGCCCACGCGGAGGGGTCGGCGCTGATCGAGTTCGGCGGGACGCGCGTGCTGTGCGCCGCGAGCTTCAGCCCCGGGGTGCCGCGCTGGCGCACCGGTTCCGGGCTCGGCTGGGTGACCGCCGAGTATGCGATGCTGCCGCGGGCCACGAACACGCGCAGCGACCGGGAGTCGGTGCGGGGACGGATCGGGGGCCGCACGCACGAGATCTCGCGACTGATCGGGCGCAGCCTGCGCGCGGTGGTGGACTACCGCTCGCTCGGGGAGAACACGATCCAGATCGACTGCGACGTCCTCCAGGCCGACGGCGGCACCCGTACGGCGGCGATCACGGGCGCGTACGTGGCGCTCGCGGACGCGATTGCGTGGGGCAAGGCGAACGGGCACATCTCGCCCGGTGCGAAGGCGATCACGGACTCGGTGGCGGCCGTCTCGGTGGGGATCGTGAAGGGAACCCCCTGCCTGGACCTGCCCTATGAAGAGGACGTGGCCGCGGAGACGGACATGAACGTGGTGGTCACAGGCTCGGGGAAGTTCGTGGAGGTGCAGGGAACCGCAGAGGGCGAGCCCTTCGACCGCAGCGAACTGGACGCCCTACTGGACCTTGCGCTGCTGGGCGCGGCCGAGCTCACCGAGATGCAGCACGCGGCGCTGGAGGCCACACTGTAGGGGACCGCGCGCGCCACGCTCGGTGGTGCAGCACCCGATGGACGGCAGCGATGCCCGAGGAGGACCCATGAGCGTGACGGACGGATACGCCGGTGGGCTGATGGACCAGCGGCCCGGACGCCTCACCCCCATGCGGCAGGTGCCCGAGGGGGCCCGCCTCGTGCTCGCCACCGCGAACGACCACAAGGTCCGCGAACTGCGCCAGATCCTGGCGGACGCGATCCCCGGGTTCCGCGAGGAGACCGTGATCGGACTGAAGGACCTCGGGCTCGGCTCTCCCGTGGAGGAGGGCGTCACCTTCGAGGAGAACGCACTCACCAAGGCCCGCGCCGTTGTGGCCCAGAGCGGGCTGCCGGCCGTGGCGGACGATTCCGGGCTGGTGGTGGACGTGATGGGCGCGGCCCCCGGCGTATTCTCCGCCCGCTGGGCCGGATCCCACGGGAATGACGAGGAGAACCTCGAGCTCCTCCTCGACCAGTTGGCGGACGTGCCGGACCACCACCGGGCGGCGCGGTTCGTGTGCGCGGCCGTGCTCGTGACCCCGGAGGGGCAGACGTACACGGAGAGGGGCGAGGTCACCGGCACCCTGCTGCGCTCCCCGCGGGGGGATGGCGGCTTCGGCTACGACCCGATCTTCCAGCCCACCGGGCACTCCCGGTCCATGGCAGAGATGAGCGCGGAGGAGAAGAACGCGATCTCCCACCGCTCGAAGGCGCTGCGGGAACTCACGGACGAGATTGCGATCGTCGTCTCCCGAGTGCGATGAGCACCAGCCGCCACCCGAGCAGGAACAGGGTGATGAAGGCGGCAGAGACGGCCAGGAATGCAGGGTCGGAGCCCTGGGAGAGCATCAGCCGGCCGGCGTGACCGATGCCCCACGTGGCCACCACCAGGAATGTGCCCCACTGCAGGGCCCGGTTGTCCTTCGCCGTGAAGCGCAGGATCACGTGACCGATCAGGAGGCCCACCCAGAACGGGAGGGCGGCCCGGGCCAGGTCCCCGATCGCGAGCGACTCCTCGTGCTGCCATCGGCCGATCGTCACGAACACGGTGACGAGGGTGAGGTCCGTGAGGATGGCGGGGACGTCGTCCCCGGTGCGGGGTGTGGGGTCTGGCGTGCGGCGGGGTGTGGGGTCTGGCGTGCGGCGGGGTGTGGGGTCTGGCGTGCGGTTCTCGCTCATGCGTACTTCCCCGCAGCGTTGAGCAGGAGGCACAGGAGCTGGGCGTGGCCGTCCACCATCTCCGCCTGCAGCGCCAGATCATGGCAGTGGTCCGGGGTGAACCAGGAGAAGTCGAGGGCATCGTCCGAGGGCTGCGGCTCCCCACTCAGCGGGGCCGCGTAGACCAGGGAGACGGAGTGCTGGCGCGGATCGTGGAACCCGTAGCCCGGGGTGGGGAAGTACTGGGCCACCGTGAGCGGTACCAGGGAGTGGGGGAGCCTGGGGAAGGCCATGGAGCCCAGGTCCTTCTCGATGTGCCGCATGAGCGCCTCGCGGATCGTCTCGTGGTAGAGCACCCGACCGGAGACGAACGAGCGCTGCAGCCCGTTCTCCGCAGTGGCCCGCAGCAGCATCCCCACCGCCTCCAGGTCCCCGTCCGGCCCGAGCTTCACCGGGAGCGCCTCCACGTAGACCATGGGCACCCGTTCGCGGACGAAGTCCAGGTCCAGGGGAGAGAGCCAGGGCCCCTGGTCTCCGCTTGCGAGTCCGCTCACGTGCGCGCCTCCCTCGTCCGTGGTGGGTTCGTGGATGCTCCCAGCCTAGGCGCTCCCGGCAGGCAGCGGGGAGGGGCGCGGCGCGCGTTGTGGAAAGGCGGGCGTCCTACCCGGAGGAATGCAAAACCCCGGGAACCGTTGGAATCCCGGGGGTTGTGGTACACCGCCTGGGACTCGAACCCAGAACCCGCTGATTAAGAGTCAGCTGCTCTGCCAATTGAGCTAGCGGTGCGTGAGCGGGTTCGACTTTACCAGCGCCGTGGGGCCCTTCCCAAACGGGGGCAGTGTGACGTTCGACGCGCCTTTCCTTCCCCCCGACGACGGAGCCTGGCCCGTATCGTCGGCGCACCTTGGGGCGGGTGAGGGGGCGCCCTCCCACGCGAGCACCTAGGATCGTGGCATGTCGAAGAGCCCGTTTGCCGATTACACGCCCGCCATGGGGGACGCCGCCCCCACCTTCGAGTTGGAGGCCGTCCTGGGGGACCGCGAGCGGGGGCTCGTGAACCTGATGGACCAGCTCCGGAAGGTGGAGGAGGACGGTGGCAAGGGCGTGGTGGTGTACTTCTACCCCGAGGCCTCCACTCCGGGCTGCACCGCGGAGGCGTGCGACTTCCGCGACTCGCTGGAGGACCTCCAGGGTGCCGGCTACCGGGTGGTGGGGATCTCCCCGGACGACCTGGACAAGATCGAGAAGTTCCACGAGGACGAGGGCCTCACCTTCCCGCTCGCCTCCGATCCGGACAACACTGTCTCCACGGAGTTCAACGTGTACGGAGAGCACAACGTGATGGGCCACAAGAAGGTGGGCGTGATCCGCTCCACCTTCGTGGTGGGCACGGACGGGACGCTGACCTACGTGAAGCGCAACCACACGGCGAAGGGGTTCGTGGCACGCCTGAAGAAGGAACTCGGGCTGGAGTAGGGCCGCGGGTTGCGGCGGCGCGGTTGTGCGGGGTGCGGCGCTCGCTCGAGGTAGGAGCGTATTCGGGGTAGGGCGCTTGTTTAGTGGCCGCGTATTCGAGGTCAGGGCGTCCGTTTCGGGGGCGCGCGTTCGGAGTGGTGTGCCTGCGGCCGTAGACTTGGGGTCGCGCGCGAGTGGCGGAATTGGCAGACGCGCTGGATTTAGGTTCCAGTGCCCTCGGGCGTGCGGGTTCAAGTCCCGCCTCGCGCACCGATGGCCCGGGACTACCCGGACCTGACATGGGAGCTGGTCTCTGGCCACTCCATCATGGTGTAGCTGGTCTGCCCGGGCTTCGCGGGACCGGTGGCGCTGCGGGTCGACACTGCTGACTCGCTCGGCCGCCGATCGTGCGAATGTGGCGCGGCCTCCACCACCTCTGGATTCGAACCAGTCCCTTGACCTGCGCAAACGTCCCCGCTCGACCCGAGCCAGCTCCGCGAGCTCCGCCATATCCGCACGTTCGTGGATCCGCCACCACTCTCCGACGCTCGATCGTGCGAATGTGGCGCAGACTCCCGTACCCCTCCGATCCGGCCCAGACCTGTGACCTGCGCAAATATCACCGCTCGACCCGAGCCAGCTCCGTGGGCTCCGCCAGATCCGCACGTTCGTGGGTCCGACTCCCGAATCGCCGGGCCGGCGCAGCAGCCGAGCGGCTCGGTGGAGGTGCTGTTCTCGATCTGCGGCGAGCCTCGCTGGGTTCTCGGGTCTGGTTGTGCAGCCGGACGGCACCGTGCTCGCGTTGGTGCGTGGTGGGGCGGAGCACGGACGTGGTCGCGCTGGTTCCGCTGGCGGACCGGGTGGGCGTGGTGACGGTGGTGCCGGAGGCGCCCTGAGGGCGTGCGGGCTCTGGCCGGGAGAGACTCGAGCGAGCTCTACCGCCGGGAATCTAGGGACGCTCTCCGAAGATCGCCGTTCCGATGCGGACCATGGTGGCACCCGCCGCGATCGCCTCCTCCAGGTCTCCGGACATGCCCATGGACAACTCGCGTGCCTCCGTGGTGCCAGGCGCACGGGAGGCCACGAGGGCCTCGGAGAGCTGGGCCATCTGGGCGAGGGAGCGGCGGACGATGCCGGGATCCGGGGAGTGCGCGCCGATCGTCATGAGGCCGCGGAGCCGGAGCGCCGGGAGCGCGGCAACCTGG
>CAZTOM010000196.1:0-4886 GCA_964615555.1 uncultured Actinomycetaceae bacterium | reverse complement strand
CTGGTGGGCGCATGGAATCCGGGCAGCACGCCGGGCGATCGGGCGCAGGTGGTGTACGAGGTGCCGGGGCCGCCGAGGACGTTCGGGCCCGATGCTGGCGCGTACGTGTCCGGCAGTAGCGCGAAGGTGGAGGTGGATCCGGACGGGCCCGGCGTGGTGTACCTGACGGAGTCGCGGGCTCCGGGTGACGTGTTCGGGGAGCTCCCGGTGGCGCTGGTGCCGGAGGCGCCGCCGCGCACGGAGAAGCTGGCCGAGGCGATCAAGGAGGTGGGCGAGCGGGCGTCGCGGAGTGGTCAGTTGCCGGAGGGCGCGGTGTTCGACCTGCTGGCGCGGCGGGCGCCGCGGGTGGGTGGCGCTGGTGGGGCGGGTGGCGTGGCCGGGGCGGCCGGCGAGGATGGTGGCGCGGCCGGGGAGGGTGGCGCGCTGCCGCGGACCGGCTCGATCATCGAGGATGCCACCGCGGCCATCACCTCGATGGAGAACTCCTACGTGGCGGTGCAGGGCCCGCCCGGTTCCGGCAAGACGTACTCGGGTTCGCGGATCATCCGGACCCTGGTTGAGCGCTACGGGTGGCGGGTTGGCGTGGTGGCGCAATCACACGCCGTCGTGGAGAACATGCTGGCGGGGGTTGTGAAGGCGGGGCTGGACCCCGCGCGGGTGGGCAAGGACAAGGTGAAGCACCCGGCGCCCACGTGGACGGCGGGGGCGCTGCCGGCGTTCATGGCGCGCAACGGGTCCGGGTACGTGGTGGGCGGGACGGCGTGGGACTTCACGAACGCGGGCACGGTGCCGCGCGGGGAGTTGGACCTGCTGGTGGTGGACGAGGCGGGGCAGTTCTCGCTGGGGAACACGATCGCGGTCTCGGTGGCGGCGCGCCGGCTGTTGCTGCTCGGGGACCCGCAGCAGTTGCCGCAGGTCAGCCAGGGCACGCACGCGGAGCCGGTGGACACCTCCGCGCTCGGGTGGCTGATGGCGGGGCACGCCACGCTGCCGGCGCGGTTCGGGTACTTCCTGGCGCAGTCCTACCGGATGCACCCGGAGGTGTGCCGGCGGGTGTCCGTCCTCTCCTACGACGGCGAGCTGACGTCCACACCGCAGGCCTCCGCGCGCTCGCTGGAGGGTGTGGCGCCCGGTGTGGAGGTGGTGATGGTGGACCACGCGGGCAACCGGACGGAATCGGCAGAGGAGGCCGCGGCCGTGGTGGATCTGGTGCGGGCGCACCTGGGGCGCGTGTGGCGGGACCCGGACGATTCGGGTGCGCCGCGGGCGCTGCGCGAGGAGGACGTGCTGGTGGTGGCGCCCTACAACGCGCAGGTGCAGATGGTGCGCGAGGCGCTCGTGCGGGCCGGGTATGGCGGGGTGCGCGTGGGCACGGTGGACAAGTTCCAGGGGCAGGAGGCGCCGCTCGCGGTGATCTCGATGGCGGCGTCCTCGCACGGGGACGTGCCGCGCGGGATGCCGTTCCTGCTGAACCGGAACCGGCTCAACGTGGGCGTCTCGCGGGCGCAGTGGAAATCGGTGGTGGTGAGGTCTGAGGCGTTGACTGCGTATATGCCGGCGACGGCCGGGGAGTTGCTGGAGCTGGGGGCGTTCATTGGGGTGTGTGAGGGGGCGTGAGCCGCCAAGGTGTGTTTGGGCGCTACGGAGCATAGTGCACCACGCGGCCACACCTGCGGGGCAGCAGAAGTCGTGGCTTGCCCTCTAGGGTTAACAGACACCCACCATCCAAGGAGGCCCGCACGTGAAGGTCTATCTCGCAGGTCCGCTGTTCATGCCCTACGAGCGTGAATTCCTCGATGGCGTGGCTGCGCGCCTGCGCGCGGAGGGGATGGAGGTGTTCGTGCCCCACGAGCAGGACTTCTCCGAGTTCACACCGGAGACGATCTTCGCCACCGACTGCGAGGGCCTCCTCCCGGCCAACGCGATCCTCGCCCTCCTGGACGGGACCGTGGTGGATGACGGCACGGCGTGCGAGATCGGGATCTTCTGGGGCATGAAGCAGGCGGGCGACACCTCCAAGAAGGGGATCGTGGGGCTCGTGACCGATTCGCGCGTGCACCGCAAGCAGATCAACCTCAACCTGTTCGTGCAGGGGTGCATCGAGCACTCCGGCGGGATCGTCACGAGCGTGGATGAGGCGGTTGCTCGGCTAATCGCGCTGCGCGACGCGAGCGACTGACAGGCCCGCCGAACTCAGCGGCCCGATCAGTCTTGGCGTATGCGCACCCCGCCGCTACGGCGCACTAGGAATCACGAAGGCACGCGCGGATGTACTCTGCTGCTTCACGATCCTCCGCTATCTCAAGCGCGTCCCCCAGCGCCTCTGCGAACTCGCTTGAGGGATTCAGCCGGGCATAGCTGATTAGTCGGCGCCAGTCGGCCAGGTATCCGCGATCTATGGCGGTCACGATGGCTTCGAAAGGCTAGGTAGAGACCGGGTCCGACGGATCAGCATCAACGTTGCGGAATCGGAGCGGTACCGCCGTCGCATCTCCTCGCGCCGGACCCTCAGGCCGAGCGGCCCTCCACTCCAACGAGTCTCGAACCAGCGCGTGGTCCCTGCCCACCTCTACGGCCTCCTCCCACAGGTGTTCCACCCCCGCACCAACGCCTACATCTCCACCAGGATCTTCACTGCGGTCTCGTTCCGGTGTTGCAGGGTCTCGATCCCCTTCTCCATGTACTCCTCGGGCTTGATCTTCGCGGTGATGAACGGCGCCAGGTCCACCTTCCCGGACTGCACCAGCTCGATCGCCTCCGGGTGCGCATCCCGGTAGCCGATGGATCCCTTGATCACCAGCTCCTTGAGCACCACCTGGACCATATCCACCTCCACTGGCTTAGAGAACAGCGCCACCACTTGGAGCACCCCTCCCTGCCGCAGGGCAGACACCAGCGTGGATGTCACCGGCCCCACGCCCGCGCACTCGAACGCCACATCCACGCCGGAACCACCGGTCAGCTCCCGCACGAACTCCACCACGTCCGTCTCGGAGGGATCCACCACGTGGTCCGCCACCCCTGACTCCCGCGCCTTCGTCTTGCGCGCCTCCGACAGCTCGGAGATCACCACGGTCGCACCCTTGGCCTTCAGCACCGCGGCGGTCAGCAGCCCGATCGGCCCGGCGCCGCCCACCAGCGCCACGTCCCCCTCACCGGCTCCGGAGAGGTTCACCGCGTGCAGCCCCACCGCCAGCGGCTCGATCAGCGCGGCCTGGTCCAGCGGCATGTCCCCCACCGGGTGCACCCAGCGCTTCTCCACCACGATCGCCTCGGAGAGCCCGCCCCCGCGCCCGGAGATCCCGATGAAGCCCATCTTCTCGCACAGGTTGTAGCGCCCCTCCTCACAGCGGGGGCACTCGCCGCACACCATGTACGGCTCCACCACCACCGAGTCCCCCACGGCCACGTGGTCCACACCCTCGCCCAGCTCCGTCACCGTGCCGGAGAACTCGTGCCCGAACACCACCGGCAGCGTCTCCCCAGAGATCGGGTGCGGGGTGTCCTCCCCCGGCGCCGGCGGGAATGCCCCATCCACCACCAGGTGCAGGTCCGAACCACAGATCCCACAGAACGCCGGCCGGATCTTCACCGTGCCTGGCTTCACCTGCGGCTCCTCGACCTCCTCGAGCCGCACGTCGTCCTTGCCGTAGTACCGCAGTGCCTTCATCACCCTCGCCTCTCGCCGTAGTTCTTCCCCGACGACGGCGGGTGCAGCTTGGCCCGGAAGGCTCCCGGGCGAGCAGCACGGCTGCCGTCGGAGCACACCTACACGCTACGACTGGACCGGAGGCGCCGCGCGTTGATGGGCATGATCTTCACGTATCGCACACGTGAAAATGATCAGTGCGCGCGGGGCGCGTATCGCAGTGACGAGGGACTACGGCACTGGCGCGGCTGAGCGGGGGGCTGGGCATGGGAGAGTCTGGCGCACCGCAGGGCGTAGCGCCGCTGTGTATCGACGCCGTCCGCGCCACTGCAACTCCCACGATCGTGCGAATCCGGCGGAAGGATCCAACGCACATTTCGGGGGCGCATCCGCAAACCCGCAGGTCAGGGCTCTGCCTAGTGGACGAGCCTTCGAGGACCTCCGCCGCATTCGCACGTTCAACAACCAGCTCCCCGCGATCGTGCGAATGTGGCGGACAAATCCAACGCTCCCTCAGGCACACACTCGCAAATCCGCAGGTCAAAGCTCTGCTCGCCAAGAGAGCCTCCCAAGTACCTCCGCCACATTCGCACGTTCCGGTAGCGCGGGTAGCTGCGCAACACATCGATTCGATTGGCTGCACGTGCGGCGGCGGCAGTGATAGTGCTGATGGAGTACCTGGCGGCTCTTGCGGCCTACCCGACACGCCCTCGTTGCCGTAGTCCGCCTGCCCCACCATGCCGTGACCGGCTGCCCCGCAAACTGCAAGTCGTTACGTAGGACGCCTGCAACGTGTTGTGTAGACGGCCTGCCTCCAGTTAACCAAGGCGATAGGGGCTTCCATCGCGAGCCGGGAATCAGTGACGTCTTCCGCAGTCCCGAGGACTCCTTCATCTCTCGGTGCTGACGCAGCATGAACTACTCTAACTCTAATCCGATTAGAGTAGGTTCAAGTACTTGGCGCCATCATGCGCCACTCCAATCTGTGGGCAACGGATTCCCCAACTCGCCGGTAGTGCTTCAGTCGCCCCAGCTGGCCTCGCGCGCGTCCCGGTCAGCCTGGCCCACGAGCAGGGGCGCCATGCCCCCGTGGTCCTCCAAATACTTCGCGCGCAGCAGGTGCTTCTGCACCTTGCCCATTGCTGTCTTGGGGAGCTCGGGCACGATCAGCACGAGGTGCGGCACCTTGTAGGCCGTCAAAATTCCCTCGCAGTGTTCGATGAGCTCTTCTGGCGTG
>CAZTOM010000195.1:3281-4897 GCA_964615555.1 uncultured Actinomycetaceae bacterium | reverse complement strand
ACCCCGGCCAACCACCGGCCGGAACCCCGGCCAACCACCGGCCGGAACCCCGGCCGCACTAGACTTGATGGCCACCACGGCCACCCCCATTCCGGCCGCACGGGCCGGCCCCCAGGAGAACACGTGCGCAGACGAATCGAGGAGGTGAGGCGCCCATGACAGGCCAGGACTGGCTGGAGAAGGACTTCTACAAGGTGCTCGGCGTGGCCAAGGACGCCGACGCCGATGCGATCAAGAAGACCTACCGCAAGCTCGCCCGCAAGTGGCACCCGGACAAGAACCCGGGGGACGCCGCAGCGGAGGCGAAGTTCAAGGAGATCGGCGAGGCCTACGCCGTCCTCTCGGACAAAGAGAAGCGCCAGCAATACGATTCGCTGCGCGCGATGGCCGGTGGCGGACCGCGCTTCACCGCGGGCCCGGGCGGCCCGGGTGGTGCAGGAGGCACCGCCGGGTTCGAGGACCTGTTCGGCGGCATGTTCGGCGGCGGGGCCCCGGGTGGCTCCCGCACGCAGTCGCCCATGGACGCGGAGAGCATCGAGGAACTGCTCAACATGTTCCGCGGCGAGGCCGGCGGCCGGCGCGGGCGCCGCGGCGGCTTCGGCGGTGGTTTCGGTGGTGGCGGATTCCGCGCCACCCCCACCAAGGGCAGCGACATCGCCGCCCACGCCTCCCTCCCGTTCCGCTCGGCAGCGGCGGGCTCCACGGTGCGCCTCACCGTGGCCGGGAAGTCCATGACGGTCCGGATCCCCGCCGGCGTCCGCGACGGCCAGAAGATTCGGCTGCGCGGCAAGGGCGAGGCATCCACCACCGGAGGTGACCCGGGGGACCTGGTGGTCACCGTGAACGTGGATCCGCACCCCGTCTTCTCCCTGGACGGTGCCAACCTGCGCCTCACCGTGCCCGTGAGCTTCTCCGAGGCCGCTCTGGGCGCCACCATCGAGGTGCCCACCCTGGACGGCTCCCCGGTGCGCGTCCGCGTTCCCGCGGGAACGCCCTCGGGCCGCACGCTGCGTGTGAAGGGCCGGGGTGTGAAGACGTCCAAGACCACCGGAGACCTCCTCGTCACCATCGAGGTGGCCGTCCCGCAGAACCTGAACTCGAAGGCCCGGAGTGCCGTCGAGGAGTTTGCTGAGGCGATGTCGGGCGAGAACCCGCGCGAGGGGTTGATGGAGGAGGCACGGCGATGACCGAGCACACTCCCCGCTTCCTCATCTCCGTGGCGGCCGAGCTTGCCGGGATGCACCCGCAGACACTCCGCGAGTACGACCGCCTCGGCATCGTCTCCCCGGCGCGCACGCCCGGCCGGGGCCGCCGCTACTCGCTCCACGATGTGGAGCGCCTGCGCGAGGTCCAGCGCCTCTCCCAGGAGGAGGGCGTCAACCTCGAGGGCATCAAGCGGATCATGAAGCTCGAGCGCCAGCTCCAACTCGCGCTCACGGAGGTCCAGCGCCTGCGGCTCATCGCCGAGCCCGGTCACCACCGCGTCTTCTCTGCCGACCGTCGCGGGGACGTGGTGGTCACTCGCTCCGGCCACCGCGTCCAGCTTGCCGACGACTCCACCGCCATGGTCCTATGGCGCCCCCGCCTCCCGTCCGTCCGCTGACCGGGGGTCACCT
>CAZTOM010000195.1:0-3181 GCA_964615555.1 uncultured Actinomycetaceae bacterium | reverse complement strand
TCCGTCCGCTGACTGGGGGTTAACCGCAGGGGCCATGGGGGGAGTTCCCGGTGGGGGAGTGGTCGCGCTGCTCGTAGACTCGAACCCAACGAGGAGGGCACCATGAGCAACCCGTACGCGAACGATCCCTACTACGAGGCGCAGCGCCCCCGTCCCGGCCGCGGTGGCCCGATCGCCCTGATGGTGATCGGCGGACTGATGATGGTGATCGGCCCCATCCTGGGCCTCGTCATGGGCGTGGCAAACGTGATGGGCCGGATTGATCCCAGCATTGTGGACCAGTACCAGACGGTCTCAAATCCCGGTACCACTCAGACCCTGCAACCGGGTTCGTGGGTGGTCTACACGGACAACAGCCGCTCCGGTTTCACCTGTACTGTCACGGGTTCTGCAGGTAGTCCGATCCCGGCCACCTCCGCCTACGACACCGTTGTGAACTTCGACCTCGCGGCTGCCGATTCGGTGACCCTCGACTGCTCTTCCGGATCCCAACTGACGGTGCTCCCGTCCTCCGTGTTCGACGATCTCCTGGAGAACCCCGTGGGCGTCGCAGGACCAGTGCTGCTCGGATTTGGTGCGGGCGGGCTCGGATTCATCATGCTGATCGCCGGCATCATCTGGTTCGTCTTCGCAGGCCGCAAGGCACGCGAACAGGCAGGCGGCTACGGCGGGTACCCGGGCAGCGGCTACGGCAGCCCGGGCGCCGGTGGCTATGGCAGCCCGGGTGCGGGGGGATTCGGCGGCGGCTACGGCTCCGGACCTGGCGGCTACGGCTCCGGATCCGCCGGTTACGGTGGCCCCGCCGCGGGCGGCTACGGCACCGGTTCTGGCCCGTCGTCGGGCAGCTACCCCGGGCGAGCCGGCGGCTACTCGTCCGGTCCGAGCGCGCCTGACCCCTACGCCGAGCCCCCGCGCTACGGCGAGCGGATCGAGAACCCTCCCTACGGGGAGGACCCGGAGCCGCCGCGCTACGGCGAAAACCCGGACAACCCATACCGCTAGGTCTACCGCGCCACCGCGCCACCCCGCGGCCCGCTCCCATCCACCCGGCGGCCCGCTCCCATCCACCCCACGGCCCCCACCGCCGCACCTCCACCCCGCGGGCTCCCGTCCGCCGCGCCACCCCGCCGCCCCGCGGTCCGCTCCCGTCCACCTCACGCCCGCCCACCCCCGTACGCCCTGCGGTGGATGGCCGGACCCCCAAGATCAGGCCCCGGCACGTTTCTGCGGCTTTAGGGGAACCCTAGGTTGGAGGAACCAGCCCGGCGACGCAGGAGTCCACATGGCCGAGTCCACCACCCCCGCCTCCCCTCCCCACCCCCACGAGCCCACCCAGATGCCGGCTCCCACGGGTTTCTCCGCGTCGCGTGCGCCCGATCTGGCGCCGACTCCCGCCCGCCCGCTGCCCTCCCGGTCCGGCGCGATCGGCCTCATGGTGGGTGGCGTCCTCCTGTGGGTCCTGGCGGCGCTCGCGGTGTGGGTCCTGCCCCAGGCGCTCGTCTACGGCCCCGCTGAGCGGGCCTTCGAGGACCCCGCGATGTGGGAGGAGTCGTACTGGGACTACATCCAGTCGGGCCAGCCCACCAACATCCCCGCCGATCAGTTGGTGTCCGTCACGCCGGAGTGGGTGTGGATGGACCCGGGGATGAACCCAATGGACGGCAGCGAACCCGTGATGCCCGATTTCGAGTGCCGCATCACCGGGCCGGACGGTTCCGCCGTGGCCACGGAAATGGTGGACATGCAGGGCCCCACCTTCGAGGTGGTCGAGGCCGGCACCTACGTGATCGAGTGCGATCAGGGCGGCATGCTCAACGTCCAGGGCCAGCCGCTCGAGCTCTACCGGCAGGGTGAGAACATGACCCAGACCCTGACCCTCCTCACCTGGGTCCACTGGATCTCCCTGGTTGCCGGCACGATCCTCGCGGTCCTCGGCGCCTACCTGCTCGGCACCCGCAACCAGCAGCGCCACTATGCCCTCCAGGAGGTCTACGCGAGCGTCCCCATGGGCACCCAGTCGGGCCAGGCCGCCCAGTCCCGGCCCGCCCCAGGTTCGCCCCCCACCTCCTCGCCGGGCCCGTTCCCCGGCTCTGCCCCGGGCCCGCTTCCAGCGTCCGCCTCGGCACCGGGAGGTTCCCCTGCCCCGACGACGACGCCCGCCGCATCCCCGTCAGGCCAGTCTGCGGCGGGCCACCAGTCCCCGAACTCCGTGCAGTACGACCCCGAACTCGACCCCACGATCCCGCGCAACTCCGGCACCTTCCAGGTGCGCCCGAGGGAGCCGAAGCGCAGGTCCAAGGATCCGTTCGACGAAAACTGACCTCTCCTAGGGGAAAAGTCGCACGCCCGGCGAGCCACTCGCCGGGCGTGCGCGCGTGTGCGGCCCTACTCTTGTGCCGAGAGAAGGAGGCCCCATGGCTATCGCCAAGCTGTTCGCCCGCCTGTTCGGACGCAAGGATGCACCCACGCAGTCCGGGGCTGCTGCCCGCACCTCCGCCCTCGAGGGCAAGATCCCCACCGAGCGCGCCACGAAGGACGAGCCGAAGAAGCCTGCGAAGCCGGGTACCAAGGGCAAGTCAACCCGGCGTAGCGGCTCCGGGAACTTCTAGTCCGGGAGTTGCTCGGGGACTTCTAGTCCGGGAGCTGCTCGGGAGCTCTAGTCCGGGAGCTTTTGGCTATCCGCCGAGGCGCTGCCAGAGGAACTCGTAGGCGAGTGCCTGCATGTGCGCCCGCTGCGCACTCGTGGCCGCACCGCCGTGCCCGCCCTCGATGTTCTCCCAGTAGGTGACGTCGTAGCCCATGCCGGCCAGGTGCGCCGCCATCTTGCGGGCGTGGCCAGGATGGACGCGGTCGTCGCGGGTGGACGTGGTGAACAGCACGGGAGGGTACTCCTGGCCCACCGCCGCCAGGTGGTAGGGGGAGAAGGTCTGGATGAACTCCCACTGCTCGGGATCGTCCGGATCGCCGTACTCGGCCATCCACGAGGCCCCCGCGAGCAGGTGCGAGTACCGCTTCATGTCCAGCAACGGCACCTGGCACACCACCGCGCCAAACAGTTCCGGGTACTGCGTGAGCATGTTGCCCATCAGCAGTCCGCCGTTGGAGCCTCCCTGCGTCCCCAGGTGCTCGGGCGTGGTCACGCCGCGGTCCACCAGGTCACGTGCCACGGCGGCGAAGTCCT
>CAZTOM010000194.1:0-4906 GCA_964615555.1 uncultured Actinomycetaceae bacterium | reverse complement strand
GCCTCCGGCTGGGAGGTGAAGAGGTGGGAGGCGCGCGGCTCTCCCGCCACGAGGTCCACCCCCTCGGCGAGGGCCGGGGTGGTGGCCACATCGATCTTGTTGACCACGTCCACCATGCCGTGGTCGGCGGTGATGACGAGCAGTGTGCCGGAGGGCAGTTCCCGGGCGAGGCGGGCGATCTCCGCATCGGTCCGGCTTGCCTCCTCACCCCACTCGAAGGAGCCCCAGCCGCGCTCGTGGCCCACGTGGTCCACCTCGCCCCAGTACACGTAGGCGAGGTCCGCATCCCCGCTGCGCAGCGCGTGCACCGCCCCGTCCACGCGCTCGGTCAGGTCCTCGGCCACGAGCGCCCGCGAGCCGCGGAAGGCCGCCACCGTGAGACCGGAGCCGGCGAAGCGCTCCGGCTGGAGCACGGCGAAGCGGTCCGGGCGGGCGAGGCGCTGGGCGAGGGTGGGGCAGGACTGCCACGCCTCCATCGCTGCCGCGCCGCCCTCCCAGCGGATCAGGTTCAGCAGCCCACCCTGCGGGGAGCGCACCGTGTAGCCCAACATCCCGGTCTCCCCCGGGCTGCGTCCGGTGCCGAATGCCGTCATGGCCGCCGCCGTGGTGGACGGGGCCACCGTGGTCACACACTGCGCCTCCCGGTTGCGCAGGAACGGGAAGTGCCCGGAGCGCTGGCGCAACTGGGTCCAGCCGAGGCCGTCCACCAGCACCACGCAGGCCCGCTGCACGCGCGGGAAGGCGATGCCCTCCGCGTCCTGCTCGAACGAACCGGCCCCCCTGGCGTTGTCCCCGGACGGTTCCTCCCGTGCCTCGAGCCCCACCGCCACCATCGATGCCGCCAGGATGCCGCTGAGGCCCCCTGGCTCCGGGGCCACGAACTCGGGGGGAAGGCTCACCGCTCGCTGCTCCGTGCCACCGCGGCCGAGAGTGCGGCGGCGAACTGGAGCGCCTGATCGAGGCGGGCCCGGCCGTCCGCCTGGGATGAGATACGCATGGCGAGGTCCTCGCCGCTGACGAGTCCTGTGTACCCGTGGTCCGCCTCGCAGTTGGGATCGGCGCATCCGGCCGGCTCGAGGTCCACGCGGGAGACCCCGCCCCAGTTCACGGTGATCGTGAGCTCGTCCACCACGGAGGCATCCGAGCGGGCCGGGTCGGACACCCCGTGGGAGAGCACCACCGAGTTGATCCGGGTGAGCGCCACCGATTCGGTGGTGGCGAGGGCGTGGGAGCCGCGGGCCTGGGGATCGTCGTCCACATGGACGCCCACCAGCCGCGTGGGTGTGAGGACGAGCGCGGTCAGGTGCCGGTAGATCTCACGCGCATCAAAACTGGTCTCGGGGTGCACCAGGAAGGAGAGGATCTCCTGCCCGCCGATGGCCACGTCGAGGACGCGGGAGACGAGCTCGGGGTAGTAGCCGCCGCGCTGGAGCTCGCGGTGGAGTTCGCTGGGGAGGGATGACACGTCAGCCATTGTTCCATCATCCGGTGGGTCAGCCGGAATCGGGCCCGCCCCACCCGAAGTCGCCGCCCGGCATGGCGCGGCCCCGCCAGTCCAGCCGGCCACCGGCAGTGAGCTGCACCTCCACGGACCGCACCCGGGTTCCGGTCTCTCCAACCGCCACGCGGGCCCGGATGCGGCCCACCTCCGGCAGGTCGTCCTTGAGCTGCGCAATCCTTCCCACGAGGTCCGCGAGACCGCCCAGGTCCAGGCCTTGAAGGCGCACCGCCGATCGCGGCTCCGCAAGCAGTTCCGCCACGTCCGCCTCCGTGAGCGGGGCGATCCGGTAGGCCACGTCCCCGAAGAGCTCGGCGTCCCCGGCGTGGTGGAACGCGACCACGGGCCCGTAGAGCGGGTCCTCAGTGCCCTCCACCCCGAGGTCCTCCACCTCGCCGCCGCCAGGTCCGTCCGTGGGTGCATCATCCTCACCGCCGTGGCCGCCGGCGTCCCCCTCGCCGAGCCCGTCTACCGCACCGCTGGCCGCGATGCCGTAGGCCCCCAGCAGCGCCGCCACCTCGTCGTCTCCGAGCTCGCCCCCCGACGCACCGGCGAGCACCCGACGGGCTTCCGCGTGGTCCACCGCGGCGTCCACCAGCGGCGAGTCGTGGGCGGGCACCGCCAGCAGGGCGCGTGCCAGCAGGATGGCGCGGTCCAGGTCATCCGTTACAACGGCGTCGCTCCCCTCGATCGTGAGCGGCGCCGGGTGCCTCACGACGGCGAGCACGGCACCGTCCGCCGCGCCGGCCACCTCCGCCGCGCTCCCCTCCCGTACCTCCCCGGCAAGGGGTTGGTCCACCACGATCACGAGAGGTGCGCTCTCGCCGCCTCCCGCGCCAGCGCCCCCGCCCTCCCCCGAGGGTGCGCCTCCACCCCCGTGCGTGGTTCCACCACCACCCGCGCCAGCGAGCGGGATTCCGGCGAGGCGGAGCGCCTGGATGCCAGCCTCACGGGCGGAGGGCGTGGTGGCCACGAGGCTCACGCGGGTTGGTCGTCCGTGGACGGCGAGGCGCGCGAGGTCCACGAGGTCGCGCCGGGAGGCGGCCTCGATCACGCCGGACTGGCGCAGCATCCCGGAGAGCACCCCGCGCGGCAGCTCGCTGGTGCGCACCGCATGGCCGGGTGGGGCGAGCTGGCCCGTGGTGGATCCGATGTGGCAGACCACCGGCATCCGCTGGGCCAGGTGGCGCGAGACGCGGGCGAACTTGCGGGGGTTGCCGATCGAGTCGAGCGCAACGGCGGCCACGGCCGTGCCGGGGTCCGTGATCCACCACTGCATGGCGTCGTTGCCGGAGACGTCGAGCCGGTTGCCGGTGGCAATGAAGGTGCGCAGGGCCACGCCGGCGGCGCCGAAGCGGTCCGCGAGCTCGGTGAAGGAGCGGCGCCGGTGGGTCACCACGCTGATCACGCCGCCGCCCGCGAGGGCGGGTTCGCAGGTGAGGTTCGTCCCGTCCGAGGTGAGGACGCCGAGCGAGGAGGGGCCCACCAGCCGCACGTCGGAGTCGCGGGCGGTGCGCAGGAGCTCGCGGTACCAGGCGCCCGCCTCATCCACCCGGGTGAGGATCACGGCAGCGTGTGCCCCGGCGGCCCCGAGGGAGGCGAGGTGGCGGCGCAGGGTGGGGGCGTCGTCGTCGAGGAGGGCGAGGGTGAGGGGCGGCAGGGGCTCCCCGTCCCACGCGGGCAGGCCGCGCGGCAGGGAGGGGCCGGAGCCCACGGTGACCACGTGGGCGGGGGCGAGCACGCCGGCCATGGACAGGGCCTCGGAGTGCTGCTCGCGGGCGGCGAGGACGCGGCGGGACTCCTCGGTGGGGGCGAGGTCGAAGGAGACGGTGATGACGCCGTCGTCGAACTGGGAGGAGATCGTGTAGCCGGCGTCCCGGAAGACGGCGAGCATGCGGTGGTTGGTGGGCAGGACGTCCGCCTCGAAGCGGTGCAGGCCGCGCTCCCAGGCGGCGGCGGCGAGGTGGTCCAGCAGGATGGAGCCGAGGCCGCGACCGTGGGCGGTGTCCGCCACGTAGAAGGCCACCTCGGCGGTGGTGGCGTCCACGGCGTCGTAGGTGCCGAGCGCGAGGACGGCCTCCTCGCGGGAGGAGTCGGTGACCACGAGCGCCACGCGTGTGGCGTGGTCCACGCTGGTGAACTGCTCGAGCTCCTTCTCGCTGAGCTCGGCGCGCGGGGCGAAGAACCGGAAGATCCGGGAGGACTCCGACTGGGCGAGGTGGAGGTCCTGGATTGCCGGCGCGTCGGTGGGGCGCACGGGGCGGATGTGGAACATCTCCCCGTCGCGGCCGATGATGTCCGCCTCCCAGTGGGAGGGGTAGTCGGGGGCCGGGCGGCCGGGCTGCGGTGCCATGTAACCAGCCTAACTGTGGCGCTGCGCCGAATTCGCGGGTGGGGTTGGGATAATCCGAAGCATGAGCCCCTCCAAGGAACTGCACGAGCACATCCTCGACACGGACGTCGTGGAGGAGATGGAGGGTTCGTTCCTCGAATACGCGTACTCCGTCATCCACGCCCGCGCCCTCCCGGACGCCCGGGACGGACTCAAGCCCGTGCAGCGCCGCATCCTCTACCAGATGAACCAGATGGGCCTCGCCCCCACCAAGGGGCACGTGAAGTCCGCCCGCGTGGTGGGCGAGGTGATGGGAAAGCTCCACCCCCACGGTGACTCCGCTATCTACGACGCCATGGTGCGCATGGCCCAGCCGTGGTCGATGCGGTTGCCGCTGGTGGACGGGCACGGCAACTTCGGCTCCCTCGACGACGGGCCGGCCGCCTCCCGCTACACCGAGGCCCGCCTGTCCACCGCCGCACTCGACCTCGTGGAGTCCCTCGACGAGGACGTGGTGGACTTCGTCCCCAACTACGACGCCCAGTTCCTCCAGCCCTCCGTTCTGCCGGCCGCCTACCCGAACCTGCTGGTCAACGGTGCCGAGGGGATCGCCGTAGGCATGGCCACCAAGATGCCGCCCCACAACCTGGGCGAGGTGGTGGCCGCGGCCCGCCACCTGATCGCCAACCCGGACGCCACCCTCGAGGAGCTCAGCCGGTTCGTGCCCGGGCCGGACCTGCCCGGCGGCGGCAAGATCGTGGGGCTGGACGGGATCCGCGAGGCGTACGCCACCGGGCGCGGGATCTTCCGCACCCGCGCGAAGGCCCGCGTGGAGTCCATCACCGCCCGCAAGCGCGCCATCGTCATCACCGAGCTGCCCTACCTGATCGGCCCCGAGCGGGTGATCGACAAGATCAAGGACGCCGTCCAGTCGAAGAAGGTGGAGGGCATCACCGCCATCACCGACCTCACGGACCGCGCCCACGGGCTGCGCCTGGTGGTGGAGGTGAAGAACTCCTTCAACCCCGAGGCCGTGCTCGAACAGCTCTACCGCTACACACCGCTGGAGGACTCCT
>CAZTOM010000193.1:2970-4921 GCA_964615555.1 uncultured Actinomycetaceae bacterium | reverse complement strand
GCTCCTGGTACAACCGGGCCAATGTGGAAAAGGTGATGGGGTTCGCCACGCCGGCGCAGGTGCAGTTGTTCATGCGGCAGTGCCCCATCTTCGAGCAGATGCTGGTGGATGACGGGATCCACCTGCGCAAGTACTGGTTCTCCGTCTCGGACAAGGTGCAGTACAAGCGGTTCACCTCCCGGCTCAACGATCCGCTGCGCCAGTGGAAGCTCTCCCCCATGGACATGGAGTCCATCACGAGGTGGGAGGAGTACTCGCGCGCCAAGGACGAGATGATGGTGCACACGGACACGCCGGTGGCGCCCTGGTACCAGGTGCCCTCGGACTCCAAGAAGGCTGCGCGCCTGAACATGATCCACCACCTGCTGGAGTCCCTCCCGTATGAGGACCTTCCCGAGCACGCCCCCTTCGAACTGCCCGAGCGCCCGCCCGGGCTCGGGTACCGGCGCAGCTCCCTGTCTACGCAGCGACGCGTTCCCGACCACGCTGCCGCACTCTCGAGGGAGGCGCTGAGGGGTGCCCGGACCAGGGACTCGGAGGACTAAGGGGCACCGATACTGCCGACGCCTAGTACTAGGTAGCGACCAGTAGTTGCCATCACCTACTACTTGGCCTAACCTAGGTGCCATGGCAGATTCACTGATCCAGCTACGACGCGGCTCGCTCGAGCTCGCCGTCCTCGCGCTGCTGCGCTCCGAGCCCCGCTACGGCGTGGAGATCGTGGAGGCGCTCGCCGACCGGCCAGGCCTCGAGGCCTCCAGCGGAACCGTCTACCCGCTCCTCACCCGCCTGAAGAACGCCGGCCTGGTTGAGACCACCTGGCAGGAGTCGCCGCTCGGCCCCCCGCGGAAGTACTACACCCTCTCCGCGGACGGCCGCGACCGCCTCGCCCGCTACCGCGAGGCGTGGCAGACCATCACGTCCACCATCGCCGACCTGCTGAAGGAGACACGATGACCACCCCCGCGCCCTATGAGAACGCCGTAGAGCGCCATCTCCGCCTGCGCGGACGCACCCGGTCCCGCGCCCTCGCCGATCTCGGCGACCTGGTACGCGAACTGCGTGCCGACGGCGTGGAGCCCGAGGACGCACTCGGAACCGCCGCAGACTATGCGGCCGCGCTGGATGCCGAGTTCGGCACCTCCCAGACCCCCCGCACCATCGGCGAGTTCGCCAGCGCGATCGGCACCGGGATCGGCCGCCGCATGGCGGGAACCTTCGATCCCGCTGACTCCCGGATCCTGGTCCCACGCGTGGTGGGGCTCGGCTGGGACTTCAACATGGGGGCGATCGCCGCGCGGCTCGGCCTGCTGCGGCCCGATGACATGGACCAGGACACACTCGACTCAGCCGTCCGCCACCACGCCACCCCCGCCAAGATGATCGCCGGAGGCACGACTGCCCTCGCCGCAGCCGGAGCGGTTGCGCACGGGATCGCCCGCACCGTCCGTGCCCGCCGGGGCCAAGAAGATGAGACCCTCCCCGTTGCACACATCCTCGAGTTCGTGGTGCCCAGTATTGCCGGCGCCCTGATCGCCGGCTCCAACAACGAGGACACCTCCTCCGGTCAGCGCCTCACCATGCCCGCACTGGCAGCACTGATCTCGGCAATCTCGGCCGGCGCGAGCTTCCAGTCCGCGTTCCGCCCGAACGGCGACGCCATCGCCGCAGCTGGCGGGCTGGGTGGCCTCGGCCTGAACTTCCTGATCGGGTACCTGCCCGTCCGTGCGGCCCTGGAGCAGCAGTGGGAGGTGGCCGAGCAGGCCCCCGCCGGCCCGTGGGATGCAGCGCCTGCTACTCAGCGCGACGCAACGCCTGCTACTCAGCGCGACGCAACGCCTGCCGGCCAGCGGGATGCGGCACCTACCGCGGATGCAGCGACTGCGGGCATTGCGGAGGATGCGGAGGTGCCCCGATGATCGCCCCCCTGTCTCTGCGCGAGGACCTCGCC
>CAZTOM010000193.1:0-2870 GCA_964615555.1 uncultured Actinomycetaceae bacterium | reverse complement strand
AGGATGCGGAGGTGCCCCGATGATCGCCCCCCTGTCTCTGCGCGAGGACCTCGCCGCCCTCCCGCCCGTGGCCTGGGTGCTGTTGGGGGCCTGGGTGCTCCTCCACGTGGGCCTCGCCATCGCCGCGCTGGTTGCGCTGCACAGGACCCCGACCGAGCGCCTGAGCGCACCGAGGGTGGTGTGGGTCCTTGCCGCGCTCCTCGTCCAGGTGTTCGGCCCACTCGCCTTCTTCCTCGTTGGCCGCAAGCCCGAGGCGGCCCAGGATCCGGCCCACCTGGACGATGGGCAGGACGCCGCACGTGGCCCCCGGGACGAGGCACAGGACGCCGCACGTGGCGCCCGGGGCGAGGCACAGGACGCCACACGTGGCGCTCGGGACGTGGTGGACGAGCTCTACGGGAGGGGAGCGTCATGAGCCAGCCAGCGATCGCCGTCGACGGGCTGACCAAGTCCTTCGGAAGGGTACGGGCCCTCGACGGCGTCTCCTTCGAGGTGCCCCACGGCTCCGTGTTCGGATTCCTGGGCCCCAACGGGGCGGGGAAAACCACGGCCACCCGGATCCTGCTCGGGCTCGCCCGGGCGGACGGGGGCAGCGCCCGCATCCTTGGGGAGGACGTGCTCGCCGACTTCCAGGCCGTGGCCCCCCGGATCGGTTTCGTGCCTGACGTCCCCTCCTTCTACCCGTGGATGCGCGCGCCGGAGTTCCTGGACTTCGCCTCCTCGCTGCTCGGCCTCGACCACAGGGCTGCGGCGCAGCGCTCGCAGATGCTGCTCGAGCTCGTGGGCCTGAAGGGGGTGGACAACCAGATCGGCGGCTACTCGCGCGGCATGAAGCAACGGCTCGGTATCGCGCAGGCGCTCCTGAACTCGCCCGAGGTGCTCATCCTGGACGAGCCCACCTCCGCCCTCGATCCACTCGGACGGCACGAGGTCCTGGAGCTCATGTCCACCCTCCGGGACCGCGCCACCGTGTTCTTCTCCACGCACGTGCTCTCGGACGTGGAACGCGTCTGCGACCGGGTGGCCGTGCTGGACCACGGACGCGTGGTGGCGGCGGACACCACCGCCGCCCTGCGCGAGCGCTACGGCGGCGCACGCCAACTCCGCATCGTGGTGGACGCCCGTGAGGACGAACTACGCGCCGCGTTCGAGCGTGAGCCGTGGCTGGTGGAGCTCGCCTCCGAGCCGCCGAGCCGGACACGCGAGGCCGGCTACCTCCTCACCGTCTCCGATCACCCCGCTGCCGCGCTCCGGATCCCCGCGGTCCTTGCCGAGCAGCGGTGGGCACTGCGCCGGCTCGAGCCCGTGGAGGCGAGTCTGGAGGACGTGTTCGTGGAACTGGTCTCCCGCCCGGAGGTGCGCAGATGAGAGGCTTCGGACCGATGCTCTCCAAGGAGCTGCGCGAGTACACGCGGACCTGGCGCCTGTGGCTGCTCGGCGGGCTGTTCGCCTTCTTCGGCCTGGTGGATCCGGTCATCTCACGCTTCGCACCCGAGATCCTCTCCACCGTGCTCCGCGACCAGGTGCCCATCCAGCTCCCCGACCCCACCTACCTCGACGCCGCCGTCCAGTGGACCTCCGACCTCACCCAGCTGCTCATGCTCGTGGTGCTCGGCGTGGCCGGTGCCGCCGTGGCCGGTGAGGTCTCCGCCGGCAACCACGTGATGCCCCTGACACGACCGCTGAGCCGGGACGCCTTCCTGCTGTCCAAGGTGGTGGCCGTAATCCTCGCCGCCGCACTCGCCGCCGTGGTGGGTACCGGCCTCGCGTCACTCACCACCCTCGCGCTGTTCGACGACGTCGACCTCCTCCCGCTGTGGACTGCGGTCCTCGTCTGGTTCGTGCTCGCCCTCCTCCTTGTGGCGGTCACCGTGGCGGCGGCCAGCGCCATCTCCAGCACGGTGGCGGCGCTCGGAATCGGATTCGGTACCTACGTGCTGCTCGGGATCCTCGGGATGTGGGGCCCCGCGCGCTCCTATTCCCCCGCGGGCCTGCCCGCCGCCATTGGGGACGCTGCAGGAGGCGGGGAGGTGGCGCTGTGGCCAGTGCTGACAGGGCTGGTTGCTGTAGTGGTGGTGCTCGGGCTCGCAGTCGCGATCTTCCGTAGGCGGGAGCTGTAGGACGCTGCGCGCGTGCCGGCGGGGTGCCCTGCGCGGTCGCCACCGGGGTGCGTTGCGCGCGTGCCGGCGGGGTGCGTTGCGCGGTTGACACCGGGGTGCGCTGCGCACGTGGCGGCGGGGTGCCCTGCGCCCGCCGGCCCCCTGCGCCCGCCGGCCCCCTGCGGGTGCCGCTAGGCGTTCGGCTCGTGGGCCCGCTCGACCGCATCCAGAACGGCGTCCAGGCCCCAGGTGAACTCGTCCATGAAGTCGTAGCCGGGCTGGAGGGCCTGCGCCTGTGCGAACGCCGCAAAGTGAGGGGCCTGGGCCATGATGTTCGACTGCTCCAGTTCGGCCGCCATCTCGCGGATACCTTCCTCCCCCTCAAAGGGCAGGGAGGCCGCCTGGGTCATGAAGCCGTAGAGGTGGGCGTCGATCAGCGCGAAGGCATGGGCTGTCAGCTCCGTGGTGAAGCCGGCCTCATCCAGGCAGGCGATAACGGCGTCCAGGTGGGTGATGGTGGCAAGCCCAGGGGTGCGCCGCGAGTTCATCAGCGGGATCACCCACGCGTGGTCCCCGAGTACCCGCGCCGCCTCCACCGAGCGACGACGCAGCTCCTCCCGCCATGGCCGGCCAGGGACCGGGGCGTAGAACCTGCCATAGACCGCATCCACGATCCGGTCCAGGATCTCCTCCCGGTTGGCCACGTGGTGGTAGAGGCTCATCGCCTGGACGCCGAGCTGGCCGGCCAGTGCGCGCATGGTCAGGCCGTCC
>CAZTOM010000192.1:1414-4934 GCA_964615555.1 uncultured Actinomycetaceae bacterium | reverse complement strand
AAGTACAGGATCTCCCGCCCTGCCGGATGACGCCCCCGGGGCTGATGAGCACTACGAAGCCCGCGATGCCCTGCGGGACGTGGAGAGCGCGCGGACGCGCCTGAGCAGTCGCCTCACCACGCCGTGGTGGTACAAGGGGATCTCCGCCCTGATCGTGGCGGCCCTCTTCGCCGGCGCGGGAATGCCGTACGAGAGCCTCGGCCTCGGGTCCCCCGCACTCGGCGCCTCGCTCCTCGTGCTGACGCTTGTCCTTGGCCCCCTCCTCCTGCGCGAACTCCTGCGGCGCGCCACGGGAGCCTCCCTGGACCGTTACCGCAACGGGTGGACGGTCCCCTCGTTCGTGCTGGTGGGGATACTGGTGCTCAGCGTCTCGTTGCAACGGTTCTCGGACATGGAGTTTGCGCCCCTGATTGGCGCCGTGATCGGCTTCCTCTTCGCCCTCGCGAACGAGTGGTGGATCGACCGGCGGCTCACTCTCGGGCGGTTCCCCGCCGATAGGGGGCGCGGGGCGTGAGCGTGAGACCCCGGTTCGATGAGGTCATCCACGCCCGGAATCGCCTCCAGATCTGCGCGTTGCTCGCGGAGGTCGAATCGGCAGACTTCACAACGCTCCAAGAGGCCCTGGGCGTCAGCGACTACGTGGTCAGCAAACACCTGAAGGTTCTCGTGGAGGCCGGGTACGTCAACACCCGTAAGGAGCGGAATCAGGGACGGGCACGGACGTGGCTGACCCTGACCCAGCCAGGCCGTACCGCCCTGGATGGTCATCTCGCCGAACTCCGGCGGATCATCGGGCTCGAGCGCTGAGAGCGCGGCGGTGCCCCCGGCGGGATTCGAACCCGCACTGAGCAGATTTTAAGTCTGCTGCCTCTGCCAGTTGGGCTACGAGGGCGTGGTGAGAAACAAGCCTAACGGGCGCAGAAGCAGGTATAGCCTGCAGTTGATACCTTTGGTTCCGCGACCGTGGTTCTCCTCGGCTTCGCGGAGCCATCTTCGCGAGGAGGCGAACCGTGACATTCGAGTGGTGGTCGATCATCCCATTCGTGACCATGCTGGCGGGAATCGCGGTGTTCCCCCTGGTCCCGAAGACGGCCCACCTCTGGGAGAAGCGCGGTATCCAGCTCGCGTTCGCGCTGATCCTGGGCGTCCCGGTGGCGCTGTGGCTGTGGTTCGGCGGGGAGCAGGTCACGGTCATCCACAAGCTGTGGGAGTACGTGCAGTTCATCGTGCTGCTGTTCTCCCTGTTCGTGGTCTCCGGTGGCCTCTTCATGAAGGGGGACGTGGAGGCCACCCCGCGCAACAACGCCATCTTCATGGGCGTGGGCGGTGTGCTCGCCTCCTTCATCGGCACCACGGGCGCCGCGATGCTCCTCATCCGGCCGCTGCTGAACACGAACAAGCAGCGCACCCACCGGGTCCACACGGTGGTCTTCTTCATCTTCGTGGTGGCCAACTGCGGCGGACTCCTCACGCCGCTGGGTGACCCGCCGCTCTTCATGGGATTCCTCTCGGGCGTCCCGTTCGAGTGGACGTTCCAACTGTGGCCCATGTGGCTGTTCGTGAACTCGATCCTGATCCTCACCTACCTCGCCCTGGACGTCCGCCTCCACCGCACCGAGCCGCCCACCGCCCTCGTGAGCGACCGCACGCACGTGGAGCCGATCGGCTTCCGCGGCGCCATCAACTTCGTGTTCCTCGCGATGATCGTGCTGGCCGTGGCGTTCGTCCCCTCCATCGACCTCCACGCCCTCGAGACCGGCACCGCCACCTTCTTCCAGAGCGTCCCCTGGCGCGAGATCGTGATGCTGACTGCCGCCGCGCTCTCCTTCGTCCTCACCTCGAAGAAGGTCCGCTTCACGGACAACGAGTTCGAGTGGGGCCCCATCGCGGAGGTGGCCGCCCTGTTCATCGGCATCTTCCTCACCATGATGCCCGCCCTGAAGTTCCTCGCGCAGGTGGCCCCCTCGCTACCACTGAACGCGCCCACGTTCTACGGCTTCTCCGGCACGCTCTCCGCCGTGCTGGACAACACGCCCACATACCTCACGTTCTTCGAGATGGCCCGAGAACTTCCCGGCGAGCCCCGCGTGGCCGGTGTACCGGAGGCCTACCTGATCGCGATCTCGCTGGGTTCGGTGTTCTTCGGCGCCGTCACCTACATCGGCAACGGCCCCAACTTCATGGTCAAGTCCGTTGCCGATTCCCGCGGCGTCACCATGCCCTCCTTCATGGGCTACATCGGCTGGGCGATCCGCTACCTGCTGCCCACCCTGATCGCCGTGCTGTTCATCTTCATCTTCCAGGAGACCTGGGCACTGGTGGTGGGCATCACCATCACCGCGGTGCTGGTGGGACGCGCCGTGGTCACCCTGATGCGCAAGGAGCCGCCCGTGCCGGCGGACCAGTCCGCGGGCGTTGAGGCCTGAGGCCAGCCCCCGGTGGCTGTTGCCGATATCCGTCGGTATTCGCCGACGGCGAGTGGCGGCGTTGCGTTGCCGCCTCGCCCGGCGGGCCGCCTACGCGAGTGCGAGTGCGACTCCGTCAAGGATGTCGTGCTCGGAGGTGATCACGGACTCGAGCTCGCGCTCCTCCCGGCGCCACTCGCGGACCACGCGGTCCAGGACCTGGGACCACACGAGCGCGCCCGCGCCGATGACGTCGGCACGTAGCGGGTGCATGTGCCCGCGCGCGGCGCGGTCCTCAAGCGGGTTGGTGAGGAACCAGTCGCAGGCATGCAGGTGGGTTGCCAGCGGCAGGCGCGCGCCGTGGATCACGGAGGAGTCGTAGGCGAACAGGCCGAGGGCCTCCGCCGTGACCGAGGTGATCGTGCCGGCCACACCCACGATGGTGCGTGCGCGTGCGAGGTCCACCACCTCGTTCGCCCGGTCCAGGTGGGATTCCACGTCCGCGCGCGCAGCGGCGATCTCGTCCGCGGTGGGGGGATCGGTGGCGAGGTGGCGTTCCTTCATCCGGACGCTTCCCACGTCCATCGAGTACTGCGCCAGCACGCCGCCCTCGGCGCCCAGGACCAGCTCGGTGGAGCCGCCGCCGATGTCCACCACCAGGATCGGCTCGTCCAGGTCCGTCCCGAGGCCCGCAGCGGCGCCGAGGAAGGAGAGCTCGGCCTCCTCGTCCCCGGAGAGCACCTCGGGCACCACGCCCATGCGCTCACGTACGCCTTCGAGGAACACCTCGCGGTTGGAGGCATCCCGGGTGGCGGAGGTGGCCACCACGCGCACCCGCTCCACGCCGAGCTCACGGCACTGCGCGGCATAGTCGTCGATGACGGCGAACGTGCGGGCGAGCGCCCGGTCGGCGAGCTCTCCCGTGCGGTCAACACCCTCCCCGAGCCGCGCGATCTCCATCCTGCGCACCACGTCCCGCAGCTCACCTCCGACCCCGGGGCGCGCCTGCGCGTCAGCCACCAGGAGGCGGATGGAGTTGGTTCCGCAGTCGATCACAGCTACTCGGGTCACGAAGAGAAACTCTGCCACGGTCTGCTGACACGTACGAACTCGGT
>CAZTOM010000192.1:0-1314 GCA_964615555.1 uncultured Actinomycetaceae bacterium | reverse complement strand
ACTCGTCCGCCCCCTCGGGCACGGCGTCCCCCATCTCGCCGTCTGCCGGCACCTCGCCGTCTACAGGCACCTCGCCATCAACCGGCACCTCGCCGTCTACAGGCACCTCGCCATCAACCGGCACCTCGCCCTCGGCAGGCACCTCCGAGCGGTCGGTCACCTCCGTGGACCCGGCCACCTGGATCGAGTCCCACACCTCCACGTACCACGGGCCGGGTGGGCGGACGGCGGGCGCGTTGAGGGCGTCGTAGGCGGCCTGGGCGTCCTCGCCCACCACCACCTCGGCGTCCACCACCTTGTAGGGCTGCTGGCCGGGCATCACGTAGCCGAGCCGCTCGCGGGCCTGCGCCTGCACGAACGCCGGGTCCGACCACCGCGCAATCTCCCGCTCGAGCTCCGCATTGCGGGCCTCGGCGGCCGCCACCTGCTCGTTGATCCGGCTCTCGGCGGCCTGCTGGCGCAGGTACAGCCGCAGCGTGGGCGCGAGCAGCACGAACGCCACCGCGAACACCATGAACAGCACGAGCATCCGCCAGGAGATCGAGTAGGTGCTCCCGCCTGAGGCGAACTCGATCCGCGAGCCGCCGCCGGATCCGCCCCCGCTCCCCTGGCGCACCGTGGTCCGTCCGCTCAGCTTCGAGCTGCGTCCACTCCCCGTCGACGACGACCGCCCCCCTGGTCCCGCTCCCCCACCACGGGTGGGGCGCGTCTTGGGCCTGGACCTGGGCGGGGTGGCCGGGCTCGTGGCCACGGGCACCGTGCGGACGTTCTTCTTGTCCGAGGAGGACTTCTTCGCGCTCGGCTCCGCGGTGGAGGCCGACGTCGAGGCGGAGGCCGTCGAAGCCTTCGTAGCCTTCGAGGGAGACGAGGCCGCCACCTTCGAACCCGACACCTTGGTCACCGAGGCCTTGGAGGCCGAGGCCTTCGAGGAGGTCCCGGAAGCCGTCTCCGGGATCGTCGCGGAGACGGTGCGGGCGCTCTCGCGGACCGTGACCGTGCGGGTCTCGGATCCCGCTGCGCTGCTCACGCCGGACGTGCGCTTCTCCGCGTGGGCGCCACTGCGGACCGCGGGCGCCGAGGGGGCGCGCGGTGCCGGGGGCCTGCGGGAATTCACGCTCCCATTGTTGCCCGCAGGCTCGCCAAAGCCCCGCAGGGCCCCCGCGTGAGTCGCGAGGTGCGCGAATACCGACGAATATCGGCAACAGCCTCGGGGGGTGGGGCGGCAACAGCCTCGGGGGGTGGGGCGGCACCAGTCTCGGGGGGTGGATCGGCAACAGCCTCGGGGGGTGGGGCGGCAACAGCCTCGGGGGGTGA
>CAZTOM010000191.1:0-4967 GCA_964615555.1 uncultured Actinomycetaceae bacterium | reverse complement strand
TGTTGGCCCGCGAGAACGTCCTCACCTCCGCCACCGACGCGGAACTCGACCTCTCCGGGTACTACCCGGTGGGCGCGGAGATCGTGGACGGCACCATGTACCTGCTGTCCAAGACCTACCAGTCACTCCTCGTGATCGACATGGAGGACGTCACCGTCACCGCCACCTACGAGCTCCCCGAGCTCGGCGACTACCACGGCATCGCCGCCGCCGATGGCTCGCTGTTCATCCTCAGCGACCTTGACGGCACCGACACCGTGTTCGAGGTGACCATGCCGTAGCGCTGGCCATTCCACGCATGGGGCGGTGCCGGCTCTCCGGTGCCGCCCCCTTCTTCTCCCGACGGCGGAGTCCGCGCTGGCCCCCGGCCTCACCCGGGCAGCGGGGTGCCGTCCACCCCGCGCTCGTTGCGCTTGGCGCGGGGGCCAACGCCGCGGGGCAGGTTCACCGTGCGCGCCCACGCCCCCATCCAGCCGGCGCCGGCCACGGCGAAGGCGCCCACGGCCACCATGGCCGCAGGGAGCGAGGCGGCCGTCAGGATCGCCGAGATCGCGAGAGGCCCGCCAAGGACGCCCACCTGGGAGAACATCGCCCAGATGCTGAGGAACTTCGCGCGCCCACGGGCGGGTGAGAGGTCCGCGCCGATCGTCATGTTGATGCCCGCTCCGAGGCCGTTCCCCACACTCATCACGAGGACGGCCACGATGAAGCCGGTGGAGGTGGGCCACAGGGGCGCCAGCACGAACCCAGCGCCGTAGACCATCAGGCAGACGATGAGGATCGGCGAGCGCCCGATCACGTCCTTCAGGTACCCACCTGGGAACATCAGGATCAGCTCCACCGCCGATCCCACGGCCACGAGCAGCGAGATCTGCGCGGCATCCCATCCGAGGTGGACGCCCCACAGGGCGATGAGGATCGGCTGCGCCATCCGGGTGACCGCGAGCGTGCCCACGGCCACTCCGGCGAGGCCCACGGCGCCCCACCGCACACCGGCCGACAGTTCCTCCTCGGTGCGCGCTGCCTTGGTACGGGACGTCTCGGCGTCGAAGGCGGCGTTGAGGCGCCGGACGAAGAGCAGGAGCGTGGCGAGGGTGGCGGTGACCACGCCGAACACGAACACGGACCACAGCGGCAGGCACGTGAGGAGGAGCGCTCCGAACAGCGGTCCCACCAGGTTGCCGGCGCGCATGGTGCCACCCAGCGCGGTCATCGCCTGGCCACGGTGGATCTCCGGGACCGTCTCCGCCACCACCGCCTGGCGGGCCAGGTTCCACGCCACCCCGGCGGGTGTGCGCAGCACCATGGAGGCCACGTAGAGCGCCAGGGCGTACGGTCCGGGGCTGGCCAGCGCGTACACCGCGAGCCCAATGATGAGCGCGGAGGCGGCGGTGGCGAGGGCCATGGCCCGCTTGTCGCCAATCCTGTCGATGAGCATGCCCACGGGTACGGTCACGAGGAGCGCCATGCCGCCCACCATGGACATCATGGCCGCAGCGAAGGCGTCCGTGGCACCGAGCTCGAGGGCGGCGAGCACCATCACGGGCATCATCGCGCCGCCACCGATCGCGAGCAGGAACGAGGGCGCGAGCACAGGCCAGAAGATGAGGCGGATCATGCGCGTTGCGCCCCCGGTTCGCGGAATCTCACCGGCCAACCGTAGCGGAGGGCGCGGCTGGGAGCAGGAATGGGAACGCTACGTGGCGGAGGTGTCAACGGTGGCCAGCCCCCGCTCACGCCATGCCGCAAGGAGCTGCCGGTCTCCGGTAACCGCCACCAACTCGCCGCCATCGATCACGAGTGCGCTCGCGCACTGGACGGCGTCGTACCCGCGGAGGGCGTGGGGTCGAGTCAGGCCAGCCGCGGACTCGAGGAGATATGGACCAACCCCCACGGCGTTGACTGAATCCCAGTAGTACTCGAACTCACTCCACAGCGCCTCCACCTCCGCGCTCGCACACCTGCCCAACCGTTCTGCATGGGCGAGGGCAGCAGCCACCTCCACGTAGGTGATGCCCGAGGAGGCCACCTGCTCAGCGCCACGCCACACATCGCGGGCGGCAGCACTCCCGGGTTCATCGAGGAGGAGGGCAACGAATGCTGACGAATCGAAGTAGGCCGTCATCGCCGCTGCTGCATGACGAGGTCACTGACGGTGCCGGCCACCCTGATGGGCGGTCGGAGTGGCACCTTGGGCTTCTTCGCCGGCGTCACGAGGCCAGCGGCGATCATCTGCTCGAGTCTGGTGGGAACTCCCACGGGGACCACGCGTGCCACCGGCTTTCCGTGATCGGTCACGGTAATGGTCTCGCCTTCGCGCACCCGTTCCAGGTGACGGCTCAGTCCGTCCCGGAAGTCCCGGATTCCCACCGTGGTCATCGATCCTCCCAATTGTGGCGCTTTTCTCCCAGCAGATAATCGCCATTATCTCAGGCGGGGACGCGCGCCACAACGGTGGGTGTGGATAACCGCCGCGCGCCAGACAGGCCGAAACGGCGCGCCGGTCAGGACGTCGAGATCCTCGGTCAGTACGTGGTGATCCCGTGCGCGCGGAACTGGCCGCGGACCCGCTCAAGCAGCTCGTTTGAGGGCGGCTGCGTGTCCTCCAACTGGTAGGCGAGCCCGAGCGCCTCCCACTTGTCCCGGCCCATCTGGTGGAACGGCAGCACCTCGAGCCGGCTCACGTTCTCCAGGGGTGCCACGATCCTTGCGAGCGCCTCCACGTTCTCCTCGGAGTCGGTGAGTCCGGGCACGAGCACGAACCGCACCCACACCTCCTTCTCGAGCTCCGCGAGCCTCCTCGCGAAGTCCACGGTGGGCTGCAGCGCCCGGCCGGTGGCGCGTTCGTACACGTCCGGCAACCCGGACTTGATGTCCAGCAGCACGAGGTCCACATCCGCCAGCAGTTCGTCCGTGGCGTAGGAGCCCAGGAACCCGGAGGTGTCGATGGCCGTGTGCACGCCCAGTTCCTTCGCGGCGCGCAGCACGTTGCCCGCGAACTTCGCCTGGAAGAGCGGCTCGCCGCCGCTGAGGGTGAGGCCTCCCCCCGTGGCACGGAACACGCCGCGATAGCGCCGGATCCGCTTGACCAGGTCCGCCAGCAGCACCGGCTCACCCTTGTTCGTGAAGAACGTGTCCGCGTTGTGGCAGTACAGGCAGCGCAGCGGGCAGCCGGAGAGGAAGACCGTGAGCCGGGTTCCCGGCCCGTCCACGGCCGTCACCAGCTCCCACGAGTGCACCGAGCCGATCTCGCCCGCACGCACCGCCGCGAGGTGTTCGTGGCGGCTCATCTCCCCCGCCGATGCGATCCCCGCCGTCCCCTGCCCGCCCGGGCGCAGCCGCGGGATGTCCAGCTCCACCGGCTCCGGCCGGTACTCCCCCGTCACCCCGTCCGCGATCGCGGGCGGGGGCGGCAGGACGATCACGGGGCCGTCGTCGCCCTCGTAGTCGAAGAAGACGGGCCGGTCCTCCGCCCGGACCCTCAGGTGGTAGGGGTCACCGGGGACCGTCTCACCCGGGGACGACGACGCAACCCGGCTTCCGTCGTCGGGCTCGCGTACGTCACCCTCGCCGGGGACGGGCGACGGCGCGGCGGACGGGTGGGGTCCGCCGTCGGGGGGAAGGGTCACGCGTGCTGGTGGAAGGTGCGCGCGAGCACGTCCTTCTGCTGGTCCTCGGTGAGCTTCACGAAGTTGACGGCGTAGCCGGAGACGCGAACGGTCAGGTTCGGGTACTTCTCGGGGTTCGCCATGGCGTCCTCGAGGGTCTCGCGGTTGAGCACGTTGATGTTCGCGTGGAACAGGCCGGGGGCGAACCCGCGGTCCTCGCGGGAGGCCTTCATGGCGGCGAGGCGCTCGTCGAAGGTCTTGGTGCCGGTGGTGGCGGGGGCGGTGGTGGTCATCGTTGTCTCCTTGTGGGAATCAGTAGGGGGCGCCGGTGGGCGCGTCAGTCCTCTGGCACGAATCCTGCATCCAAGATACCGACCAGGTTCTCCACCTGCTCGTCCTTGGTGCGGCCGAGGCCGGAGGGGGTGATCGTGTTGGTGAGAGAGATGCCGTCCAGTGCGTCGTGGTAGTCGAGCTTGCCCACGGAGAGCATCGAGGCGAGCATGCCGTGCGAGTCCGCCGCGTTCTCCGGGTTCGCGCCGGGTGCGAACGGGGTGCCCGCGCGGTGGCCGGAGGGGAAGTTACCCGTGGCCTTGCCGTACACCACATTCGAGGTGATGGTGAGCACGGACTGCGTGGGGATCGCATCACGGTACATGGGGATCTCGCGGATCTTCTCCATGACGGTGTGGACCACGGTGGCGGCGATGTCGTCCGCGTCGTCGTTGTCATTGCCGTAGCGGGGGAAGGTGCCCTCGGTGAGGTAGTCCACGATCAGCCCCGTCTCGTCGCGCACCGGCGTGACGGTGGCGTAGCGGATCGCGGAGAGCGAGTCCGCCACGATCGAGAGCCCGGCGATCCCGCAGCCCATGGTGCGGATGATGTCCGAATCGTGCAGGGCCATCTCCATGGACTCGTAGGCGTAGCGGTCGTGGCAGTAGTGGATGATGTTGAGGGCCTCCACGTAGGTGCCCACCACCCAGTCGAGCATGTTCTCGAAACGGGCCCACACGTCGTCGAAGTCGAGCGGGCCGTCCCCCTGGACGGGCTCGTAGCCGGTGACCACCTGCTTGCCGGAGACCTCGTCCCGCCCGCCGTTGATGGCGTAGAGCAGGGCCTTGGCGGCATTCACGCGGGCGCCGAAGAACTGCATCTGCTTGCCCACCCGCATGGGCGAGACGCAGCAGGCGATCGCGGCGTCATCGCCCCAGTAGTTGCGGATCTCCTGATCCGACTCGTACTGGAGGGAGGAGGTCTCGATCGAGATGGCGGCGCAGAACTCCTTGTAGCCCTCGGGCAGCGCGGGGTCCCAGAAGATGGTGATGTTCGGCTCCGGGGCGGGGCCGAGGTTCCGCAGGGTCT
>CAZTOM010000190.1:0-5017 GCA_964615555.1 uncultured Actinomycetaceae bacterium | reverse complement strand
GGACGCCCGAAACGGCGCGCTCGGCAACCCGGTTCACTCCCCGCGAACCACCCCTCCGGGTCAGGGCCCCAGCGCGCGGGCTGGGCCCACCACCGGTAGTTTCGTTGGGTATCGGGGATCACAAGCCCCCGGGAATCAGGAGGACACCATGGGTATCGGAGACGACATCAAGCACGGTGCCGAGAAGGCTGCGGGTAAGGCCAAGGAGGCCTTCGGCGACCTCACCAACAACGAGCGCATGGAGCGCGAGGGCAAGGCCGACCAGCTCGAGGCCGACGTCAAGAACACTGGCGCGGACATCCGCGACGGTGCCGAGGACGCAATGGACGATGTCAAGGCTGGCATCGAGGACATGCGCCGCGACTGACGCACCACACACACGCGGAAGGGGCCCCCGGTTGGGGCCCCTTCCGGCGTTTCCGGACGGGAGGCGAGCCGCGCCGTCGGGGAGTCGGGACGGGAGGCGAGCCGCGCCGTCGGGAAGTTGGGACGGGAGGCAAGACCCGCCGTCGTGCCCGACGGGCGGCTACGCGTCCTCGAGGATGATGGAGCGGGTGAGGTTGCGTGGCTGGTCCGGGTTGAAGCCCTTCTTCAGGGAGAGGGCCACGGCGAGCTTCTGGCAGCGGACCAGGGTGTGCTGCGGGTCCTCGTCCCACTGCTGGACGATCGCGCCGGTGGACGCAGCCTCCTGGGGCAGGCCGCTGGGCTGCTCGCCGAGCAGGGTGACCACGGAGTTCGTGTCCTGGATGGCCTTCGGGCCGTGCCGCCAGTCCATCGAGGGGTAGGACTCCGCCCACGCCACGGCGGCCTCGCGGAGCTTGAGGGCGGCCTCGTTCGCCAGCCCGTAGGCCATGCCGCGGCCAAGGTAGGTGAACTGGGTGCGCTCGAGCACCTCGGCGGGAACCTCCCACTCCACCACGCGCTCCGCCTCGGCGATGAGGCCGTCCAGGTCCTCTCCGAGGGAGGCACGCAGCAGGGTGAGTGCCGCCGTCGCGTAGCGGGTCTGGACCACGGACTGCTCGTCCGCGAAGGGCAGGAGGATGGCGGAATCGGCGGCGCCCACGCCGGGGGAGTCTGGGTCCCCGATGACCGCGAGGGTGCGCGCCTTCCCGCGCAGGCGGCCCAGGAGATCGAGGACCTCGGTGGTGGTGCCGGAGCGGGTGATGGCGATCAGGAGATAGTAGTTGCGGCCCTCGGGGTACTCGCTGGCCACGAACGCGTCCGTCTCGCCCTGGCCGAGCGCCTCGCGCCGTGCGGCGTAGGCCTGAGCCATGAACCACGAGGTCCCGCAGCCCACCACGGCCACGCGCGCCCCGGCGGCCGGAAGGAGCTCGGCATTCACCTTCGCCACCTCCACCGCCTGCCGCCACACGTCCGGCTGTCTCGCGATCTCGGCGGCCACGAAGGTCTCGGTCATGATGAACTCCTCATCGTTGAAAGGATCACTCGATGCTGCCTGCGGTGAGGCCGGCCACGAGTCGCTTCTCGATGAGGGCGAACAGGATGACCACGGGGATGATGGCCACGATCGAGACACCGAACACGTACTGCCAGGCGGTGTCGTACTGGCCCACGAACTTGGTGAGCGCCACGGAGAGTGGCTGCTTGTCCGCGGAGGACAGGATCACCAGCGAGGCCGCGAACTCGTTCCACGAGGCCACGAACGTGAAGATGATCGCGGTGACGATCCCGGGCCACACGAGTGGCAGGTTGATCTTGAACAGCACGGTCCAGCGGCCGGCGCCGTCGATCTGGGCGGCCTCGTCCACCTCCTTGGGTACGGAGGCGAAGAACGAGTGCATGATCCACGTCCCGAAGCTCAGGTTGAACGCGGCGTTGATGAGGATCATCGTGAGCCACGTGTCATTGATGCCCCAGCCCAGGAACTGCCGGAAGAGGCCGGCCACCAGCACGGCGGGCTGCAGCATCTGCGTCATCTGCTCCGGAACCCGGACCCGAGCCGAGCGACCACTCCCGCCGGGCGCGATAGGCTGGGAGGCACTACGGCATCGCAACGACGCACGTTTCCCTCTGCTCTGAAAGGTTCGAGAAACGAGATGACCAAGTACGTCTACATGTTCAACGAGGGCGACAAGGATCAGAAGGATCTCCTCGGAGGCAAGGGCGCCAACCTGGCCGAGATGACCAATATTGGTCTCCCTGTCCCCCCGGGCTTCACCATCACCACGGACGCCTGCAGGTACTACATGGAGCACAAGGATGTTCCGGAGGTCCTTGCTGACCAGGTCACCGAGGCGGTGCAGAACGTTGAGCAGCAGATGGGTCGCAACTTCGGTGACAGCGCGAACCCGCTCCTCATCTCCGTTCGCTCCGGCGCCAAGTTCTCCATGCCAGGCATGATGGAGACGGTCCTCAACATCGGCCTGAACGACGAGACCGTCGAGGGCCTGACCGCCATGGCGGACGGCAACGAGCGCTTCGCCTGGGACTCCTACCGCCGCCTCCTCCAGATGTTCGGCAAGACCGTGCTCGACATCGACGGGGACAAGTTCGCCGACGCCTTTGACGCCAAGAAGGAGGAGCGGGGCGTCACGAACGACCCGGACCTCACCGCGGACGCGCTGCGCGAGGTGGTGGACGAGTTCAAGTCCATCATCAAGGCGGAGACCGGCGAGGACTTCCCCCAGGACGTGCGCGAGCAGCTCAACAAGGCGATCGTGGCCGTGTTCAACTCCTGGAACACCGAGCGTGCGGTCCTCTACCGCAAGCGCGAGAAGATCGCGGATGACCTCGGCACGGCCGTGAACGTGCAGACCATGGTGTTCGGCAACCTCGGTGAGGGCTCCGGCACCGGCGTGACCTTCACCCGTGATCCCTCCACGGGCCACTCGGGTGTGTACGGCGACTACCTCGAGAACGCCCAGGGCGAGGACGTGGTGGCCGGTATCCGCAACACCCTGCCGCTCGCGGCCCTCGAGGAGATCGACAAGGACGCCTACGACGCCCTGCGCGCGAACCTCGACAAGCTCGAAAAGCACTACCGCGACATGTGCGACATCGAGTTCACGGTGGAGAACGGCAACCTGTGGATGCTGCAGACCCGCGTGGGCAAGCGCACCGCCGGCGCGGCCTTCCGGATCGCCGAGCAGCTCCTGGACGAGGGCCTGATCACCGAGGACGAGGCGCTCGAGCGAGTGACCGGCGCCCAGCTCACCTCGCTGATGTTCCCGCAGTTCGACACCTCCGCGGACCGCACCCTCCTCACCAAGGGCATGGCCGCCTCCCCGGGCGCCGCCGTGGGCGAGGTGGTCTTCGACTCCGCGAAGGCCGTGGAGCGCAAGGACGCCGGCGCCAAGGTCATCCTCGTGCGCCGCGAGACCAACCCGGACGACCTCGCGGGCATGATCGCCTCCGAGGGCATCCTCACCGCGCGCGGCGGGAAGACCTCCCACGCGGCCGTCGTGGCCCGTGGCATGGGCACCACCGCCGTGGTGGGCGCCGAGGAGCTCATCATCAACGCCGAGGCGGGCACCCTCACCGTGGGCGGCCAGGTCCTGCGCGCCGGTGACATCATCGCGATCGACGGCGGCACCGGCGAGGTCTTCGCCGGCGACGTCCCCGTGGTCCCCTCCGCCGTCACCACCTACTTCGAGGAGGGCCTCGACTCGGCGCTGGCCGCCGCGGCCGACGACGAGGAGCGCGAGCTGGTCTCCGCCGTGCACCGGATCGTGTCCCACGCGGACACGGTGCGCCGCCTGCGCGTGCGCGCCAACGCGGACACCCCGGAGGACGCCGCGCGCGCCCGCGCGTTCGGCGCGGAGGGCATCGGCCTCACCCGCACCGAGCACATGTTCCTGGGCGACCGCCGCGAGCTCGTGGAGCACGTGATCCTCGCGGACTCCGACGACGAGCGCGACACCGCGTTCAACCAGCTCACCCCGCTCCAGCGCGGTGACTTCATGGAGATCCTCGAGGCGATGGACGGCCTGCCGGTCACCATCCGCCTGATCGACCCGCCGCTGCACGAGTTCCTCCCGGACCTCACCTCGCTCGCGGTGGACCGGGCGCTGAAGGACCACCAGGGCATCACCGCCCCGGAGATCGACACGCTCTTCACCGCGGTCAACCGCATGCACGAGGCCAACCCGATGCTCGGCCTGCGTGGCGTCCGCCTCGGTATCAAGATGCCGGGCCTGTTCGACCTCCAGGTCCGCGCCATCGCGGAGGCCTGCGTGGAGCGCATCAAGGCCGGCGGCGATCCGAAGCCGGAGATCATGGTCCCGCTCGTGGGCGACACCCGGGAGCTGACCATCATCCGCGAGCGTGCCGAGGCGATCATCAAGGAGGTGGAGGAGGACTCCGGCACCACGCTGGACATCATGATCGGTGCCATGCTGGAGCTGCCGCGCGCCTGCGTGACCTCCGCCGCGATCGCCGAGCACTCGGACTTCTTCTCCTTCGGCACGAACGACCTCACGCAGACCGTGTGGGGCTTCTCCCGTGACGACGTGGAGGGTGCCTTCTTCACCGAGTACATGGACTCCGGCATCTTCGCCACCTCGCCGTTCGAGTCGGTGGACGTCAAGGGCGTCGGCGCGCTCGTCCGCTCGGGCGTGGAGGGCTCCCGCTCCACCAAGCCGGGCATCAAGCTCGGTGTGTGCGGTGAGCACGGCGGTGACCCGGATTCGATCCACTTTTTCGACGAGGTTGGCCTGGACTACGTCTCCTGCTCGCCGTTCCGCGTGCCGGTGGCCCGTCTTGAGGCTGGCCGCGCCGCCCTCGGCGTGGGTCACGCCGCCTCGGTGTAGCCGTCCGAGAGCCCGGACACCCAGCAGCCCGGACACCCAGCGGCCCGGACAGCCGGTAGCCCGGACACCCGGTAGGGGCCCGTCTTCCCATGGGAAGGCGGGCCCTTCCGCGTCCTCCCCCCGCACCCCCACCCCCTCGGGGCTGTTGCCGATTTCCGTCGGTATTCCCGACGGCGCCGCCCACCTTCCGTCTGGCTGTTGCCGATTTCCGTCGGTATTCCCGACGGCGCCGCCCACCTTCCGTCTGG
>CAZTOM010000189.1:0-5027 GCA_964615555.1 uncultured Actinomycetaceae bacterium | reverse complement strand
GGCACGAGCCAGCTGGCCGGGTGGACGCCGAGCCAGCGCAGCAGCAGCACCACCGCCGCGATGATGCCCGCGGCCTGCGCGAAGATGAACCACATCCGGGCGGTGTCGTAGTCGCCCAGCCACGTCACCGGCTGCAGCGCCAGCGTGCCGCCGGGGGAGTAGAGGTAGTGCGGGTCGACGTGGTTGTAGTTGGCAGTGTACACTGGAATGCCGTCCCCGAAGCGGACCAGGGCCCGCCAGACGGTGGTGAAGTCGTCGGTTTCGCCGCTCTGGTGCGGCAGCACCCACGCCCGGTGGACGATCAGGAAGATCGTGAGCGGCCACAGGATCTGGGCCGCCGTCCGCCGGGTGCGGGCGCCATCGAGCGTCGTCGGGGAGATAGTCACGGCTACGAAGCTACCCGGCGCGGCACCTCGAGTAGCGGAGGAAGACGTGCGAGTCGGAATGGGCGACGGCCTCGAGGGTGAAATCGAGCATGGCGGGCGGGGCAGCGGGGTCATTCGCCGGACCGAGGGTCAACGGGCCCGAGCCGATCCAGGTGGGCGCGACGGTCAGGAAGATCTCGTCGACGACGCCCGCGGCGAGGAACCGCGCGTAAAGGCCGGGGCCGCCCTCGAGTACGACGCGCCGCAGTCCCCGCCGCCGCAACGCCGCGAGGAGGTGCGCGGGGGAGGTTTCCGGCACCTCGATCACCTCACCGCCGGCGCGCTCGATCTCCCTCGCTTTCCGACGGTCCGCGCCCGGCCCCGTCAGCACGAGCGGCGGGTTCGCCGGGTCCCCGAAAATCCGGTCGCCCAGGTTCAGCGAACGGGTCACCACGGCCAGCCGCGTCCGTGCGGGCGCCGGCCCGTACTCCTCGGCGCGGACGGGGCCCGCACCCACGAGGATGGCGTCCGCCCGCCGCCGCAGCGCCTGCAGCAGCGCCGCGTCCGCCGGATTGCCCAGGCCCCCCGACGTTCCCCCGACGGCGGCGCGGCCGTCCAACGTCGTGATGGCCACCGCCGACACGCACGGGCCCGAATCCCCGGCGATGAAGCCGCGCAGCGAAGCGTCGTCAAGCGAACCAACCCACATGCCCACCCAACCTACCCAGGCAAGGGCAACCTCGGCGAGGCAGGGCGCAACTCCTTGTCGCCCCGCGCGCCCCCGCCTATCGTTGCCGTATGCGACTCAACGACAAACTCGAACAGGCCTTCAACGACCAGATCACCCTGGAGATGCAGGCCTCCAACGTGTACCGCCAGCTGGCCATCGAACTCGACCGGCTCGACCTGGGCGGCATGGCCGAATGGATGCGCGCCCAGTCGGAGGAGGAGATCCTCCACGCCGAGAAGTTCATCGACCATCTCGCCGCCCGCGACAACCACGCCAAGATCGGCGACGTCCCCGGCGTCGACGTAACGGTGGAAAGCGCCATCGATGCGTTCCGCATCGCCCTGGAGCACGAGGAGAAGGTGTCCTCCGCAATCCGCGACCTGTGGAACCTTGCCGCCGACGAGCGTGACGTGGATTCCCGCCCGCTGCTCGACTGGTTCGTCAACGAGCAGATCGAGGAGGAGGACACGGTCCGCGGCATCATCGGCCGGCTCGAGCTCATCGACGGCGACGGCAACGGCATCCTCCGCATCGACGGCGAGCTGTCCGCCCGCAACGCGCAGGTCACCGAATAACGGAAAACCCCGCCGGAACCTGGGGTTCAGGCGGGGTGGTGGAGCGGATGACGGGACTCGAACCCGCGACCCTCACCTTGGCAAGGTGATGCGCTACCAGCTGCGCTACATCCGCATACAGCGATTTGCTGCGGATAAGACTCTAACCCAGATCGAGGCATCCGACCAAACCACACGGACGTGGCGCGTACCACTCGAATCCGGTTTCGTGCGTGCGGGAATCGTCGGCTAACATGGGTACTCGCATCGGGCGATTGGCGCAGTGGTAGCGCGCCTCGTTCACACCGAGGAGGTCACTGGTTCGAACCCAGTATCGCCCACCGATGAGATAGGCCCCTGACCTGCGCAGAGCAGCAGTCCGGGGCCTTCGTGTTTCCCGTTGCACACCATGCGCGCCACGGCGGCCGTGCAACCTACGTGCAACTGCGCACGCCACTTCGGCGCCACCGCCTGCTGTGCGCAACCGCCCGAGGGGCCGCCGCCAACAGGGCCCCAGAGCCGGCATTCTCACCCGCGGAAGTCGTCCGGGTTCACCTGGTCAAGGAACTTGCTGAACTCCTCGATCTCCTCCTCCGGGACCTCCCCGGGCTCGGCATCACCAGTGCCCTCTTCGATGATGCCGGCCACACCCGCCTCTTCCAGCACGGCCGCGGCCACGTACATCGGCGCTCCGGTGCGCGTGGCGAGCGCGATCGAGTCGGAGGGCCGGGCGTCCACTACGCGCACGCCCTCCGCAGTCTGCAGCGTGATCTCCGCGAAGAAGGTCCCGCCCTCGAGCCTCGTCACGGCCACCTGGCTCACCGAGGACCCGGACATCTCGAGGAGGCGGACCATCAGGTCGTAGGACATCGGCCGCTCCGCCGTCAGCCGCTCCACCGAGAGCATGATCGCGTTCGCCTCCTGCACGCCGATCCAGATCGGCAGCAGCTTCGTGCCCTCCCCCGCCTCCACGGGCCGCAGGATCACCACCGGCTCACCGCGCGCGTCGAGGGCCAGGGTCGCAACTTCAACCAGGATCATCGGTGTCCCCTCTCGTCTCCCTCCATCGTAGGCGGACGACGACGGCGCTCGCCTTGGCACGTCTGCCGCCACCGCCGCTTGTCCTCCTGAGTCACGAAGACATGGGGCGATCCACATCGCTCGTCATACCCCCGATGTCGGCTTGTCAGCCCGGCGGCTGACGCCTGGCGACCAGCCCGACGCCACACTGATGGAATGAGGCCTCAGGCAGCACTGGCACTCGTCGCGGCCGCCCTCGCTTTCGGCGGCTGTACGCAGGCTGCGCCCTCCCCGGACGCCGCCACCGAGACGCCCGTTGTCACCCAACCTGCACCTACCCCTCCCCCAACCCGCACCCCAGAGGCCGCGGAATCACCGCCAGTGGAGACCCCTCCGCTCGCAGGCCCGGCCCCGAGTCCCACACCACCCTTGGCGACCGCGAAAGCGCCGTCCTCTCCTCCTGCTCCACCTACTCCGAGCGCGGCACCTCCCCAACCACCCCCGGCCACCCCAGAGGCACCGGCTCCTCCTCCGGCCCAGCCGGAGCCAGTTTCCGCCTACCAGACCCCGGATCACCTCCTCAAGCTCTCTTGGGACACCCGCCCCGAGATCCAGGGGACCGGATTCCCCCTCACCGAGGGCATGAACGGCTACAAGGTGATGGTGGTCCGCCAGGCGCTGGGCCTGCCCGTCGCGGGTACGAGCAGCACCGTGGACCGGCCGATGATGGACGCAGTCTCCGAGTTCCAACGGTCCAACGGACTGGACATCGATGGCATCGTGGGCCCCGTCACGTGGGCGGCAATGGGGTTCCGGCCCGGGGACTGGCACGCCTACGACTCCTACGTTGCCCCACTGCGGACGGACCCCTCGATGGACCGGGCCCTGATTATCGAGGAGTTCATCGCCGAGGCGTCGCGCTACATCGGCTCACCGTATGTCTGGGGCGGGGCGAACCACCCGGACCATGGCGCAGACTGCTCCGGGATGGTCCTGGAGGCCATGTACGCGGTGGGACTGGACCCCGTCTCCATCGATACCGTGAAGCACGCCCTGCCCGCGTACCGCACCACCCGGGAACTGTTCGCCCATCCCGATCTCCTCCACGTCCCGGTGTCCGAGCGCCAGCGCGGGGACCTGCTCTTCTACTCGAGTGACGGCACCGCCGGACGGATCTACCACATCGCCATCGACCTCGGTGACGGCACCATGATCGAGGAGACGGAGCCGGAGGGCCGGATCAGCACGGTCCGGAGTACCAACCTCGTGTCCGAAGCGGTACGGCTCTTCCCGTAGACCGCGGAGGACTCGCCCAGCGAGCACCGTTCCGGAACGTGGGTGGAATCTGTTACCACTGCGGTACGAATTCCACCCAGGTCGCCGGGCGTGCCGCACTTCAGCTTGGCATGCCCACCAACATCGGGCCGGGCGGCTCGAAGGTCTCGGTACGCATGCCCACGAGACCATGCCCGGAAGAGCAGGGCGAGTCCCGACGTCGAATACCGACGGAAATCGGCAACAGCCCCGGGCGGGCGGGAGAAGAAGGGCGAGCGGCGGCGTCGGGGTGGGCTACTGGAGCGCGAGCTCGAAGCGGGGGTCCTCCCCCAGCGTCCCGGCCACCTTGGTGAACCCGATCCGCTCGTAGTAGTCGGGCCCGCCGACGGCGGTACGCACCTTCCGTACGCCCGTCTCCTGCCACACGGACGAGCGCCCGAACACGAACTGGCCGGGCGTGAAGTCGCGGTAGGCGGGGAGGACGAAGTCCACGTCGAGCTCGGCCACGTCGTCCTCGCGGGTAGCGAGGACCAGTCCCACCACCTCATCCCCGTTCATGACCACGAACGCGTTCGTGGAGTCCTCCGGCCCACGGAAGGCGGGGAAGAATCCGCGGATCTCCGAGCCGTGGCGCTCGAGCAGGTAGTCCACGATCTCGGCCTGCGGGTCGGTCACCACGGCCTGGTAGGTCCGGGCATCGTCGCGGGTGCGCCACAGCTTCACCAGGTGGTAGATCTGGATCGCGGAGAGAGCGGCATTGAGTCCCGCGAGGGGCCAGGCACCGATCGCCACGGAGTAGGCCAGGGAGACCAGGCAGCCCACCAGGTTCACGAGCCGCAGGCGGGTGATGCGTTGTTGCATCATCGAGACCACCACGATCCCGGACCCGATCCAGCCGATGATCTCCCAGACTCCACCCACCGGTGAACCTCCTCACGCTTCTGCCCTGCGTGCGCCCACAGTAGCGGCCCGGCTGGCGGTGGGCGGTGGCGGCGTGCCGGTCGCCCCCGAGCAGGACGGGGCGCAGCGTGGCACCGCGCCGGTCACCGGCGAGCAGGGCGGGGGGCTGCGTGGCCCGCGCCG
>CAZTOM010000188.1:0-5056 GCA_964615555.1 uncultured Actinomycetaceae bacterium | reverse complement strand
CTGGCGGTGGGCGAGGTGGCGGGGGAGGAGGGGACGCCGTCGGGGGACGAGGTGCCGGGGCTCGTGGCCGCAGCAGCGGCACCCGAACCCGCGCCAGCAGCGGCACCCGCGGTGCCAGCGCCACCAGCGGCACCCGCGGTGCCAGCGCCGCCAGCGCCACCAGTGCCAGCGCCCCCGCCGCGGAGACGCTTCAGGATGCGGAGGAGGGGGCCGGTGAGGTCGTGGAGCTCGGAGACACCGAGGACCCGTAGCAGTCCCACGTAGATGGCGAGCATGAGCGTGCCGAGCACGGCGAGGCGCAGGAACGCGCCGAAGAACCCGCCGGCCTGCGGGCCCCAGAAGTGCAGCAGCACCCAGCCCGCGAGCGCGGTGGGGACGGTCGCGAGCGTGAGGCGGAGGTAGGTGCGCAGGATGCGGGAGCCGTCGAGGGAGGGGAGCTTGGTGCGCAGCGAGAGGTAGCCGATCAGGGAGCCCACGTACTGCGAGAGCGAGGCGCCGAGCGCGGTGACCACCACCCACCACTGCGGCGGGAGGAAGAACAGGGATACGGCGCCGAAGACCACGATGATCGCGGACATCGGGATCTGGATCTTGGCGAGCGTGCGGGCGTCCTCGTAGGCGAAGCTCACCCGCTGCACCACGGTCCAGATGGACTGGCCGGGGATGCCCACCGCGAGCGCGGCGAGCACCGCGGCGAAGCCCGGGACGGCGCCGGCGGGGGTGGTGAAGAGCACGGTCTGGACCACGGGGAGGGCGAGCACCACCATCGCGGCGGAGGCGAACATGGTGAAGACGCCGAGGGTGCGGACGGTGCGGGACATGTCGTCCCGGACGCCGGTGTGGTTGCCGGCCGCGGCCTTGTTGGACATGGAGGTGAACACCGCGGTCACGAGAGAGGTGGTCACCAGCGACTGCGGCAGCATGTAGACCATGAACGCCGAGGTGTAGGCGGTGATGGTGGGGATCGCCACCTCGAGGGTCCCGCCGGAGGCCGCGATCTCCCGGGCCGCGCCGTTGGCGGCGTTGGCCACGTTGGAGAGCATGAGGAAGCCCACCTGGCCGATGAGCAGGCCCACGAACGCCCACTTGGCCATCCGGCTCGCCCCGGACAGGCCCGCCCCGCGGAACTTGAAGTCCGGCTTGAACTTCACCCCGGAGCGGCGCAGCGCCGGGATCAGCACCAGCGCCTGGCTGGCCACACCCAGAAGGGACACGCCACACACGAGGGCGATGCGGGCGGCGTCCCACTGGCCCGGATCCGTCCCCGAGCCCGAGGCGAACGTGCCGAACACCCAGATGTAGACGAACAGGCCCGTAATCGAGACCACGTTGTTCAGCACCGGCGCCCACATGTACGGCCCGAACGAGCCGCGCGCGTTCAGCACGTTCCCGAACAGGGCGTACAGCCCGTAGAAGAACAGCTCCGGAATGCACCACAGCGCCATGGCGATCGCCACCGCCCGCCAGGCCGGATCCATCCCGCCCGCGTACAACATCACCAGCAGGGGCGCGGCCACCGTGAACACCACCGTGGCCAGGAACAGGATCGTGCCCGCCAGCGTGATCAGCTTGTTGAGGTACTCGGAGCCGCCATCGCGACTCCGCATGGCCCGCACGATCTGCGGCACCAGGATCGCGTTCATCACGCCGCCGGCCAGCAGGTTGTAGATCGTGTTCGGGAGGTTGTTGGCCACGTTGAACGGGTCGCCGCCCGAGCCGAGCCCCGCCCCCAGGGCCGCCAGCAGCACCAGCGAGCGCACCATCCCGAGGATCCGGGACACCAGCGTGCCCGAGAACATCTTGGCGAACGCGCCCGCCAGCGAACCGCCGCCGGTGCCGCCGGTGCCGCTGCCCGCGCTACCACCCACGCCACCGCCGCCGGTGTTGCCGGTGCCGCTGCCCGCGCCACCACCGCGGCCCGTGCCGCCACCCACGCCGCCCGTGCCCGAAGCTCCAGAGCCCGCCATCACTCGCGTCCTCTCTCGTCGCGCGCTGCCTCGAGCTGGGCGAGGTGCGCCTCGTACTGCTCCATGGCCTCCTCGATCAGGGCGGACCGGTCCTCACGACGGTTCCGTCGCACCGTCCGCACCACACCGAACCCGAAGGAGAGTACCCCGAGTCCGATCAGACCAAGCATGGCCGTGTTCTCCCAGTCGGCGCGCATCCGCACCTCGATCGGCGTGCCCTGTCCTAGCGGCGCCCCGTCCACCGAGAACAGCGAGACGTACACGGTCAGGTCTCCCGATCCCACCGCCGTCACCGGGATATCTGCCCGCACCTCCCCGTTCGCCGGCACCTCCACCACCTGCGGCTCCGTCTGCTGCAGGCGCAGGTCCGAGGCCCGCAGCGAGACCACCATCGTCGCGTCCGAGGGCAGCGCGTTCGCCACCGTCACCGGGAAGTTCGAGGATTCGGACACCATCAGGATGCTCGCGGGCGTGATCACGGTGAACGTCCCCTGCAGCCCGTCGACGGCGTCCCTCGCCCGGGCGAGCCGACCGTCCCTCTCGCTCGGGTCGGCCAGCCAGGCACGCGCAGCGAGGAGGTCGAGCTGCTCGAGCTCGGGCGTGGCGATCGCGGAGCTGTCCGCCACCACCCGGGCCACGGCCTCGAAATCAGCCTCGATGGCGGCGGCCTCCTCGAAGTGCGCGGCGGTCACGGCGCCCTCGGCGGGATCGTTGGCCGGGGTGAGGACGCTGTTGGGGACCATGCTGGGACGCAGGACGAGCTCCTCGGCATCGGAGAGCGTGAGGGGCGTGACCCAGGGGAGCCCGGCGAGGGCGACGATCGCAGGAGGGGGCGCGGCGTCGTCGTCGGGGGAGAGGGAGAAGAAGAGCGGGCGGGAGCGGGAGGGGTCCTCGCGCACGGTGACCGCGGTGGTGGCGGCGGCGAGTTGGAGCTGCTGCGAGGCGGTGAGGGAGTAGGTGGTGCGGTCCACGGTGGTGGTGCCGGCGGCGATGTCCGCGAGGAGCTGGTCGAGGACGACGGCGTTCTCGCCGTGGACTCGGATGAGGCCGGCGGGGGTGCCGCGCTCGTACCAGTCGGGGAGGTGGGTGGAGGTGAGGAGGAGGGGGCCGCCGGTGGCCTCGACCACCTCGAGGGTGGGGTTGAGCGTGCCCTCCAGGCTGCCCGCGGGCGTGACGCCGAGTGCGGTGAGGTCCTGGAGGGAGCGGTCGTGGGCCGCGGTGATGAGGTCCGGGCGGGCGGCGTCCAGCAGGGCTTCGGTGTCTGCCCACGCCCACGGGAGCGCCCAGACCTCGGGGGCCTGGGCGAGGAGGGAGGTGATGGTGGGGGATGCGGTGGGGGTGGTGGGTGGGTCCGCTGGGGCGGGGGTGGTGGTGGCGGGTGGGGTGTTCTGCTCCGCCGGAGGTGTGTCGGCTGGCGGGGTGGGGAAGTCGAACGGGGAGGGGTCCACCAGGAGGGTGGTGCCGGGGGCCGAGCCGGCGGCGATGAGCGTGGTGTAGCGCTCCTGCCACGGGCTGGTGCCGGCGATCTCCTCCGGGGTGGGGGTGACCGGGATGAGCGTGCCCACCGGCACCGGTTGGACGTCCGGCTCGTTCCACCAGATGACCCAGGAGCGCTCGCGGTCGGGGAGGGCTGGGGCGGGGAGGGTGGGGGAGTCTGTGGGGTCGGGCGTGGGGTTGTCTGTGGGGAGGATGCTCGCTACCTGGATTCCGCGCGGGCCCCAGGTGTCGAACTCGAAGTCCTCCGCGGGGACCGTGAACCGGACCTCCGTGGTGACGCCTGGGGAGAGGGGCGGGAGGTCGATGGTGGCCAGATCGATGGTGGGGTCGTAGGCGTCGGGGTCCAGCCAGCGGTGCAGTGTGGTGCGCGTGTTCGAGGTCCAGCCCTGCGCGGTCAGTTCAACCTGCGCTCCCTCTATCCGCTCAGCCGTGCGGTTCGTAACGCGCACCAGGATCGTGGCCGAGTCCCCCTCGCGGAGCACCGCGGGCGTGACCGAGCGGATCTCCACATCGAGGGAGTCCTGGTCGATGCGCGCGGCGTGGGCTGGAGTGGTGGCGCCCGGGTGGGGGGCGGCGTCGGGGGAGGAGAGCGCGGCGTGGGCTGGAGTGGTGGCGGACGCGGGGTGGGCGGCGGCGTCGGCGAGGAGGGGGGCGAAGAGGGTGAGGGAGGCGAGGCCCGCGAGGGCGGCGACGCGGCGCCGGCGGGACGAGCGGGCAGCGCGTGCGCGGCGGCTCATGGCTTCCCGGTCAGGACATCCCAGGCGGTGGCAACCACGCGCCTCTCGTTCGGGTAGGCGAGGCGGGAGGCGACGTCCTCGAGGTAGACCCACTCGACGTCCTCGGCCTCCTGGTCCGGATCGTTCTCGATTGTGAGCTCGCCACCCATCGCCTCGAGGAGGTAGTGGTGGACCACCTTGTGGACGCGCCGGTCGGTGCCGGCGAACCAGTAGTCGATGGTGGCGAGGTGCCGCAGGACGCGGCCCATGATGCCGGTCTCCTCGAAGATCTCGCGGACGGCGGCCTCCGGGGCGGTCTCCTCGCCCTCGAGGTGGCCCTTCGGCAGGCACCACTCCAGCCGGCCGGCGCGGTTGCGCCGCGCGATGACGGCGGCATACGCCTTGCCATCCACCACATCCACCACGATGCCGCCGGCAGACGTCTCATCCACCACGGGAAGTGGGTGGCGGCGCGGGGTCAGCCGACGGCGCGGCACAGGGTGCCTGCGAGGAGTGGGGACGGCTGACATACGCCTACTGTAGTCAAAGGGCTGGTGCGGGCCCGGATACGGCGCCCGGGGGGGACGTGTCCGTCCCGGGGTGGGGGTGGTGGGTGGGGGCTGGCGGTCCTACTGGGGGGCCGGGTGCACCCTTATCCCGCATCGTCATCGGGGTGGTTTCGTATATGGGTGGAATCTGTGACAACTGGCCTGCGGATAAGTCTCTGCTGACCAGGAGGCCGGGCGTTGCGTTGAAGCCTGCCACCTCGAGCCATCTGGCCGGGATCGCCTCCAATCTCGACTTGTGCTCGGCGCGGAGGGCGCGGGCAGCGCAGCCCCCGGCGGTCGTGGGAGGATCGGACACGTGCCAAATCCT
>CAZTOM010000187.1:0-5106 GCA_964615555.1 uncultured Actinomycetaceae bacterium | reverse complement strand
CCGGTCGGACAGGTCAGACCGGGACCACCTCACCGGTCTCCAACGAGTAGACGGCACCCTGCACCCGCAGGGTGCCGTTCTCGACTGCGCGGCGGACCACGCCGGACTGCTCGATCAGACCCTCCACCAGGTCCTCCGCGTGCAGCGCGGGGGCGTCCTCCACGGAGGCGAGTGCCGCCGAGCGGCGGATGCCCGCCACGATGAGCGGCAGCATCCCCGGGAGGTCCGCCTCGTCCGCCGCACCCGAGACGGCCTGGTGGCGGGCGGTGGCGATGGCGCCGCACAGGTGGTGGGTGAGCACAACCACGAGCGGGACCCCGAGCTCCACCACGGCGAACTCCACGGATCCGATCGTCGCGTTTGAGAGCGTCGGGCCAGCGGTCCGGACGGCGAAGACGTCCCCGTAGCCCTCGTCGAACACGATCTCGAGGGGCACGCGCGAGTCCGAGCAGGACAGGATCGCCGCGATCGGCCGTTGCCCGGAGACGAGCGCCTCGCGGGCGTCGCTGCTGCGCCGGGGGTGTTCCGGGACGCCCTCGCGCATCCGCTTGTTACCGGCCAGCAGATCCGACCAGGCCTCGTCCGGGGTGAGGCCGCCCCCCGGCAGGTCCAGGGACGCGCGGATCACGAGTCCGCCACCGCGGTCTCACCCGCCGCGCGGGAGGTGGCGGCATCCAGGCGCTCGCGCGCGCCGTCGAGGATCTGCTGGCACCGGGCGGCGAGGGCCTCGCCGCGCTCCCACAGCTTCAGTGAGTTCTCGAGGGTGGCGCTGCCGGTCTCGAGGGAACGGACCACCTCCACGAGTTCGTCGCGGGCCTGTTCGTAGCTGAGGTCCTCAACTGGGCGGCTGGTCATGTCTCTGCCTCCGGTTCGGTGGTGGTCGGCTCAGGGGTGATGGGCTCGGCGGGTGGCTCGGTGGCGGTGCCAGGGCTGGGTTCGGCGGTTTCCGGTGGATCGAACGTCTCGGCGCGGGTGGCGGTGACCTCAGCGCCGAGGCGGCCGCGCGCGAGCAGCACCTCGATCGGGTCCCCGGGGCTCACGGCTGCGGCGTCCAGCACCACGCGCCTCTCGCGGGTGCGGACCACCGCGTAGCCCCGCTCGAGCGTGCCGGCGGGTGAGAGGGCCACGGTCTGGGCATGCAGGCGCCGGACCTCGGCCTCGGCGCGGTCCAGGTGGGAGGCGAGGGTGGCGCGGAGGCGGTCCACCGTCACGCCGAGGCGCTCCAGCTCGCGCTCCACCACCACGCCGGGGTTCGCGAGCACGGGCCGGGAGCGCAGCGTGTCCAACCCTGCCTGCTCGCGGACCAGGAGGGAGGTGAGGGCCGTGCGCACCCGGGCGCGGGCCTGCTCGAGGCTGCGGCGCTCCTCCGCCACGTCCGGGACGATCCGCTTGGCGGCGTCCGTAGGGGTGGAGGCGCGGTAGTCGGCCACGAGATCGAGCAGCGGGGTGTCCGTCTCGTGCCCGATCGCGGAGACCAGCGGGGTGGTGGCCGCCGCGGCCACGCGCACCAGGCGCTCGTTGGAGAAGGGGAGGAGGTCCTCAACGGAACCGCCGCCGCGGGCCACCACGATCACATCGATCTGCGGGTCCGCGTCCAGTTCGATGATCGCCTCGGTCACCTCGGCCACGGCGTTGGCACCCTGGACCGCCACCTCCCGGATCTCGAAGCGGACCTGGGGCCAGCGGTCCTTCGCGTTGACCACCACATCGTGCTCCGCCTTGGACTCCCGGCCGCACACCAGCCCCACGGTCCGGGGGAGGAAGGGAAGGGGGACCTTACGCTCGGGCGCGAACAGGCCCTCGGCCGCGAGCACCTTCTTGAGCTGCTCGATCCGCGCGAGCAGGTCTCCGAGGCCCACCGGCCGGATCTCCCGGGCCTGCAACTGCAGCGTGCCCCGCTTGGGCCAGAACGTGGGCTTCGCATGGACTACCACGCGCGCACCGTCCGTGAGCTCCACCTGGCTGTTCGCAAGGTCCCGGGCGAACATGGTGAGCGAGATGCTCATGTCCGCATCCACGTCCCGCAGGGTCATGAACGCCATGCTGGCACCCGGCCTGCGGTTGATCTGGACCAGCTGCCCTTCCACCCACAGCGGGCTCATCCGGTTCACGTACTCGGTGATCTTGGTGTTCAGCAGGCGCAGCGGCCAGGGGTTCTCGGGCGTGGTCTCCCTTGCGGTGGCGGCGAGCTCCGGCCGCGGCAGGGGCCGCGAGGGGCCGGAGTGCTCGGACATGGACACGAGTCTACGGAAGCCGGGGGACATTGACGCCTAGGGACGGGCGGCGTCTGGACAGCGGGGCGCCCACGGGGGTTGCCGGTGGGCCCGCCGTCGCCCGGATCCAGTGCACGCTACCGCCGGACCTGGGGCCCGCCGTCGTGAGGTGGGTTACGGCAGGGGCGCGCGGGGCAACGTACCCTAGGGGCGTGACCCAATTTGCCACGCCCCAGCCCCAGTCCCTTGCCGGCGCCTCCGCGTTCCCGGACGAGGTCCCGGCGATCGGTCCGGACGTGATCGCGGAACCCGGGAAGAAGATCCTGCTCGCCGCGCCGCGCGGGTACTGCGCGGGCGTGGACCGGGCGGTGGACGCCGTGGAGAAGGCGCTCGAGCACTACGGGGCGCCGATTTATGTGCGCAAGGAGATCGTGCACAACAAGTTCGTGGTGGAGACGCTCTCCAAGCGCGGTGCGATCTTCGTGGAGGAGACGGACGAGGTGCCCGAGGGTGCGCGCGTGGTGTTCTCCGCGCACGGCGTCTCCCCGGCGGTGCATGCGGAGGCCGCGGCCCGCAGCCTCGCCACCATCGATGCCACCTGCCCGCTCGTGACGAAGGTGCACAAGGAGGCGGTGCGCTTCGCAAGCTCGGACTACGACATCCTCCTGATCGGCCACGACGGCCACGAGGAGGTGGAGGGCACCCAGGGCGAGGCGCCGGACCACATCCAGGTGGTCAACGGCCCGCACGAGGTGGACCAGGTGGAGGTGCGCGATCCGGACCGCGTGGTCTGGCTCTCCCAGACCACTCTCTCCGTGGACGAGACCATGGAGACCGTGGAACTGCTGCGCAAGCGCTTCCCCAACCTGCAGGACCCACCCTCGGACGATATCTGCTACGCCACGCAGAACCGCCAGGTGGCCGTGAAGAAGCTGGCGCCCCACTCGGACGTGGTGATCGTGGTGGGCTCGGCGAACTCGTCGAACTCGGTGCGGCTCGTGGAGGTGGCCCTCGATGCAGGCGCCGGCGCCGCCTACCGCGTGGACCACGCCTCCGAGGTGCAGCCCGAGTGGCTGGAGGGCGCCAAGACCGTGGGCCTCAGCTCCGGCGCCTCCGTCCCGGAGATCCTGGTGCGCGAGGTGGTCACCCGGCTCGGCGAGTTCGGCTTCGGCGAGATCGAGGAGGTCCGCACCGCCACCGAGGACATCCTCTTCTCCCTGCCCAAGAACCTGCGCGCGGACCTCAAGGCCGCCGGCCACCAGCCGGACCGTCCCCACAAGGCCCGGGAGGCCCGGAAGGCCTGACGGGCATCCTGCCGTGACTGCATCCGCTGCCCGCGCCCGCTGGGCGATCTCCGCGCAGTTCTTCACGAACGGCGTGCTCGGCGGTTCCCTCCTCCCGCGCCTGCCCGAGATCAAGGAGAGCTTCGCCCTCTCGGACACCGCCTACGGGTTGGTGGTGGTGGCCCTGCCGCTCGGCTCGGTGCTCGCGGCGGCCGTGGCCGGCCCCCTCATCCGGCGCTTCGGCGCGATCCGTGTGGCCGTGTCCTTCACCGTGGTCTACGCCCTCCTGCTCGCGGCAGCCGGATTCGCGCCCTCGGCGATCGTGTTCGCACCGGTGATGCTGCTTGCCGGCGTCAGCGACGCCATCCTCGACTCCGGGCAGAACGTCCACGGCATGGCCGTGGAGCGCTGGTACGGGAAGTCGATCATCAACTCCATGCACGCCGCCTGGAGCGTGGGCGCCACCGTGGGCGGCGTGATCGGCGCGACCAGCGCCGGCCTCGGTATCCCCATCGGCTGGCAGATGGCCGCGGGCGCGGTGGTGTGGTCCGCCGTGGCCGTGCTGGCAGGACGCGGGGCCGCGGTCCCCTCCCGCTACGTCCGTGCCGCCACCCCCGAGGCCGATCCGCCGACGGCGGAGCCCGCCTCTGCGGGACCGGGTGCGGTTGGCCCGGGCGCGGGGGGCGTAGGAGCGGATGCGGGTGACATGGGCCCGGCTGCCTCCGGCGCGGGCTCCGTCTCGGGACCCGCCCGCCGTCCGTTCCCGTGGCGGCTGTTCCTCCCCCTCGCGGTCCTGGCGATCGCGGGCACCCTGGTGGAGGACGTGGCGAACAACTGGGTGACGCTCTACCTCAACCGCGACATGGGGGTGGCGATCGGGCTCGCAGGGATGGGATTCGCCGTGATGCTGGGCGCCCAGTTCGTGGGCCGGATCCTCGGGGACCCCATGACCGACCGCTGGGGGCGCTCCGCAGTGGCCCGCACGGGCGGATTCATGATCGCTGCGGGCGGCCTCCTTGCCGTGGTGGCACCCGTCTGGTGGATCGCGATGGCCGGGTTCGCGCTCGCAGGATTCGGGTCCGCAACACTGGTCCCGGCCGCCTTCGCCGCCGCGGACGCCCTGCCCGGGGTGCCGCACGGCACGGGCGTGGCGATGGTGGGCTGGTGGATGAGGCTCGGATTCCTGCTCACCTCCCCGGCGATCGGCGTGGTGGCGGACGCGGCCGGACTCCGGGCGGGCCTGCTCCTGCTGGTGGGCGCCGGCGTGGTGGCGCTCGTGCTGGCACACCGGCGCCGGGGAACGGCGCCGGGGCGAGGCTCCTAGAGGTCCCGCGGGACGAATGGGCGCTTCGCCCGGGGGAGTGTGGCAAGGAGTGCGTCGTAGGCGGTGTGCACCAGTTCCTCCACCACCTCCGGCGTGATCCCGGGTCCGGGTTCCACCGTGATCCAGTGGCGCTTGTTCATGTGGTAGCCGGGCGTGATGGAGGGGAACTCTGCCCGGAGTTCGAGGGCCTCGTGCGGTGGGCACTTGAGGGTGACGTGGAGCCTGCCCCCGGTGAGCATGAAGATCTTCCCCGCCACCCGATAGACCTCCACGTCCGGACCGAACG
>CAZTOM010000186.1:1531-5117 GCA_964615555.1 uncultured Actinomycetaceae bacterium | reverse complement strand
CCGGTGAGGGCGGCCTCGTCCAGGGATCCGGTGCCGGAGGTGACCTCGCCGTCCACCGGTACGCGGGCACCGGCCTTGACGATCACGATCTCCCCGGGCCGGACCGCGCCGGCGGGGATGGTGACCTGTTCGCCGTCGCGGATCACGATGGCCACGTCCGGGGCGGTGGAGACCAGATCGCGCAGGGCGGAGCGGGTGTGGGTGAGGGTGGCGTCCTCGAGGGCCCCGCCGATCGCGAAGAGGACCGTGACGGCTGCGGCCTCCCAGTAGTTCTGGATCGCGATCGCGCCGATCGCGGCCACGGAGACGAGAAGGTCGATCCCGATCACCCGGATCCCGAGTGCCTTCACGGCGTTGACCACGATCGGGAGGCCCGCCACCACCGCGGCGGCCAGCATGAGCAGATCGGCGGGGAGGCCTGGGCCGGCGAGGCGCGCCACCAGCCAGGACGCGACGATGAGGAGTCCGGCGGCTGCGGGGCGCAGCCACCGCGAGTGGAGGCGGGTCATGGTGGTTCCTTCCGGTGGAGGTTCGGGGGCGGGTGGGCCGGCCGTGCTACGGGGCCGTGGTCCGCCCGGCGGGGCGGGTGGGATCAGAAGGCGGAGACCGCGGACTGGTAGCCGGCCTTCGCCACGTTGGCGACGAGCTGGTCCGGGCTCACGGAATCGTCGTGCTGGACCTCGATGCGCCCGGAGGCGAAGTGCACCTTCGCGGCCTCGACGCCCGGCACGCGCACGAGCGACTTCTCGATCTTGGTGACGCAGGAAGGGCAGGAGAATCCCTCGGCGCGGAGCGTGGTGGTGGTCATGTCAGGTGTCCTCTCGATCTGGTTCGTGCCGGTATCTCCGGCGTTGATCCCACGCTAGGAACGGCGGGCAGCAGGCGCCTTGACGCGCGTCAAGTCGCGCAGATCGGCCCGTGTGGAAGGGTGGGGGCCATGAAGGAGATCCCCCTCACCGTGGTCCACGCCGGCTCGGAGAGCTGCGTGCGGCGGGTCCCGATCTTCCGCGCCCTCGATGCGGACGAGCAGGACGCCGTGGGCTCCTTCGCACGCCCCGTCCGCCTCTCGCGCGGCGAGCTGGTCCACGTGGCCGGCGACGACGCCCCCCGCCTCTTCGTGGTCCACACCGGTCGCGTCAAACTCGTCCATGCCACGGCGAGCGGGCGCGAACGGTTGCTGCGGGTGGCGGAGGTGGGCGACGTCGTCGGGGAGCATGCGTTCCTGACGGGTGAGCCCCCGGACTACTACGCCGAGGCGGACCGGGACACCCAGCTGTGCGTGTTCGACCACGCGGACCTCGCCCGCCTCGTTGCCGAGTACCCCGGGATCGCGCTGGAGATGCTGCGTTCCCTCTCCGCCCGCCTCACCGAGAGCCAGCGGCTGCTCGGGCTGGAGACGGCAGATGTGGGGGCCCGGCTCGCGGCCTACCTGCTGCGGCTGCCGGAGGAGGCCCCGCGGGGAGCGCGGTCGGCCGAGCCAGGCCCTGGAGCGCGGCGGGTGGGTGAGCCAGCCGAGGGTGCGCGGCGGGCGGCCGAGCCAGCCGAGGGTGCGCGGCGGGTGCGCCTGCCGCTGGCGAAGAAGGACATTGCCTCCTACCTCGGCACCACGCCCGAGTCGCTCAGCCGTTCCCTCGCCCGCCTCCAGTCCAGCGGGGCGATCCAGGTGGAGGGGGACGTGGTGGAGCTCCTGGACGTCGAGGCCCTCGAGGAGCTCGCCGAGGGCGCGTGAGGCAACGCTACCCACGGTGCCACAACTACCCGTGGCGGAAGGTAGGATCGTGCAATGACCTCGTCCCCCCGCCCCGTCTCCATCGCAGTGGTCAACGATCACCCCGTGGTGGTGGCCGGCGTGGCGAAGATGCTCGAGGAGGACAAGCGGATCGCCGTGGTGGAGCTCGATTCGATGGTGGCTCCCGGCAAGCCCGTGGACGTGGTGCTCTTCGACGCCTACGCGCGGGCGGGCGGCCCCGCCCAGACCGTGGCGGAGCTCGCCTCGGATCCGCGGATCGACCGGATCGCCGTGTTCAGCTGGAACGTGCAGCCGGAGCAGATCGAGGAGGTGTTCAATGTGGGGGCGCACTCCTACATCTCCAAATCGCTCACTCCCCACGAGCTGGCAGACGCCCTGTTCCGGGTGGGCCGCGGCGAGCGCGTGGTGGAGCCCGCACCGGTGGCAGACGAGCAGGCCGCCATGAACGACTGGCCGGGACGGGCCGCCGGCCTCTCCCCTCGTGAGTCCGAGGTGGTGGCCCTCATCACCGCTGGCCTCACGAACGACGAGATCGCCCGGAGCTGCTACCTCTCGATCAACTCGGTGAAGACCTACATCCGCTCCGCCTACCGCAAGATGGGTGTGGAGCGCCGCAGCCAGGCGGTGGCGTGGGGAATCGAGAACGGCATGGTCCCCAGGGCCCTCCGCCAGGTCTGAACACAACCTCCACCCTTTGGGGGGTGACTTCTGCTCCGCGGGCTTCGCAGAATGAAGTAGTGGATACCAAGCTGACAGCTGTTGACCAGAATGCCGCCGAGCTCGCAGGCCCCAAGGGCGGGTTCCCCGAACAGGAGCAGGAGCCGCCGGGCCTCACCTCCAAGATGACCCCACTCCCCGACCATGGGGAGGAGACGTGGGTGGGCCGCGACCGGCTCGCCGGGATGAAGGCCCTCATCACCGGGGGTGACTCCGGGATCGGGCGGGCCGTGGCGGTCGCGTTCGCCCGCGAGGGCTGCGACGTGGCGATCAACTACCTTGAGGCCGAGCAGTCGGACGCCGAGGAGACCAAGAAGTGGGTGGAGGAGGCCGGACGCACCTGCGTGCTGGTCCCCGGAGACCTCCAGGACGAGGCGACGGCGCGGACGATGGTGGACGACGCCGTCGAGGGGCTCGGAGGCCTCGACATCCTCGTGAACAATGCCGGCTTCCAGTGGGCCCGCCGCGAGGAGGGGCTCGCTTCTGTCACCACCGAGGAGATGGACCAGGTCTTCAAGGTCAACCTCTACGCCCTCATCTGGGTCACCCAGCAGGCCCTCCCCCACCTGGGCAAGCACTCGAGCATCATCAACGTGAGCTCGATCCAGGCCTACGATCCCTCCGTCTCCCTCATCGACTACGCCTCCACGAAGGCCGCGATCAACAACTTCACGGTGAACCTCGCCCAAGAGCTCGGTGAGAAGGGGATCCGCGTGAACTGCGTGGCACCCGGCCCCATCTGGACGCCCCTGCAGCCCGCCACCAAGGGCGGGGACTCCCAGCCGGACTTCGGTGGGGACACCCCGCTGGGCCGTGCCGGACAGCCCTCCGAGCTTGCCGGTGCATTCGTGTTCCTGGCCTCGCCCGCGGAGGCGTCCTACGTCTCCGGCACCGTGGTGGGAGTGACAGGAGGCAAGCCGGTCTTCTAGACCGGGCTCAGGGCTCGCATGGGCCCCCATGAACCGGCCGTGGTCGCGCAACCTCCAGTGCGCGGCCACGGCCTCTTTCGTGCCGTGCTGGGGTGGCCGGGGTGGTGGACAGGGTGGTGGGCAGGGTGGTGGCCCGGGTGGCGCCTGAGGTCGCGGGCCGGGGGGCCGCCCGGGTTTCCCCGTCCGGGTG
>CAZTOM010000186.1:0-1431 GCA_964615555.1 uncultured Actinomycetaceae bacterium | reverse complement strand
CAGGTGCGGTCCACCCAAAGGGGTGGTTTTGGTGCCGGCGCCGCCTCCGGGCACCCCGGACGGGGGCCCTCCGGTTGTGGACCCGTGTGATCGGGAGCACATTGGGGGTATGGCTACTACCAAGAAGACCTCTTCCACCTCCCGCTCCAAGGCCGCCTCTGGTGCGAACCGCTCCGGGACGCCCGCCGCCGGATCGTTCACGGTCCCGGGCGTGACCCAGAAGGAGGGCCATGCGCTCGCGAAGAAGCTCCAGCTCCGCCTCCACGCGCTGAACGACCTCCACCTCACCCTCAAGCACGCCCACTGGAACGTGGTGGGCCCCAAGTTCATCGGCGTCCACGAGATGCTGGATCCGCAGGTGAAGGCAGTCCGCGCGATGGTGGACGTGCTCGCCGAGCGGATGGCCACCATGGGGATCGCTCCCAACGGGCTGCCCGGCCACCTCGTGAAGACCCGGACCTGGGAGGACTACCCGATCGGGCTCGCGCAGGCAGCCGAGCACCTCGGGGCCCTCGACCTCGTCTACACCGGCGTCATCGAGGACCACCGCAAGGTGATCGAGGAGGCGGGTGACGTGGACCCGATCACGGAGGACATGCTCATCTCCCAGGTGGCGGAGCTCGAGTTGTTCCAGTGGTTCATCCGGGCCCACATCATGGACGACGAGGGCAGCCTCGCCACCTCCGACGCGACCTCCGGGAAGGACGCCGCGAAGAGGGCGATGGACGCCGACGTCTCGACCGACTGAGGCCAACTGGGGCCCACTGCGGCCAACGGCGACCGATCCTCGGGAATTTCGATCCCCCGATTCGCTGGCAGCCCAATTCCCCGCAATCACTCAGGTTCGGGCAATAGATTGGAGTCATCCCAACCGAAAGGAATGACTCCATGAGTGATGTCGCACGTCCGCCTGGCGCACCGCCCGTCCCGCACGAGGAGGGCGAGAAGAACCTCGGCGTGTCCCGTGAGGCAGGCGGCCGTCCCGTAGACAGTGACGCCCATTCGCTCACCGTTGGTCCCGACGGCCCCGTGGTGCTCCATGACGTGCACCTGGTCGAGTCGCTCGCGCAGTTCAACCGCATCAACGTCCCCGAGCGCCGCCCCCACGCCAAGGGCGCGGGTGCGTTCGGCAAGTTCACGGTGACGCAGGACGTCTCCAAGTGGACCAAGGCTGCGGTGTTCTCCCCCGGCACCGAGACGAAGACGCTGCTGCGCTTCTCCACGGTGGCCGGTGAGCTCGGCTCCCCGGACACGTGGCGTGACGTGCGCGGATTCTCGCTGCGCTTCTACACCACCGAGGGCAACTATGACCTGGTGGGGAACAACACCCCCGTCTTCTTCGTGCGCGACTCGATGAAGTTCCCGCACTTCATCGCCTCCCAGAAGCGCCTGCCGGCCTCCGGCCTGCGTGACATGGACATGCAGTGGGAC
>CAZTOM010000185.1:0-5151 GCA_964615555.1 uncultured Actinomycetaceae bacterium | reverse complement strand
GGATGTTCGCCAGCGCGTCCGCCCACATGGGCGAGCCCCACTCGCTCGCCGGGTCCGCGAAGATCCGTTGCGGATCCACGACGACGAGCCACGGGTCCCCCTCCGAGTCGCCTTCCTCGGGGGCCGGGTCGGGGGAGAGGGCCACATCGGGGGAGCGGGGTACCTCACCGGCCCCGGGGTCCGTCACGGCCAGGGCCACGGCGCTGTCCGTCACCGACGGATCGGACGGAGCTGGCGCGAGCGGATCGGACGGGTCCGGGCCAACCGGCGCATCGGGTACGGATGGTGAGCCCGCGTTGAGGGGATCGTCCTCGCGGGGGGCGGCGGGCGTCGTCGTCATGCGCGCTCCTCCTGCTTGAGGATGGTGGAGCGGCGGGCCACGAGCGTGAGGGCGAACCCGATGAGGAGGGCGAAGAGGACACCCAGGTTGGCCCAGGCCCAGTCGCCCTCGCGGCCGCCGAGGCCGAGCGGGCCGAGGAGGTAGCCCTGCCAGTCGTTCCAGGAGGCCTCCTCGGAGAACTGGTTGATCACGAGGCCCCAGCCCACGAACGTGGCGAGCACCATGGTGCCGATCGAGACCCAGTCCCAGGCGCCGGAGCGGCCGCGGGCGTCGAAGAGGGCGAGCTCGTCGTACTCGCGCTTGCGGGTGGTGATGTCCGCGATGAGGATGCCGGCCCATGCGGCGAGCGGCACGCCGAGCGTGATGAGGAACGACTGGAACGGCCCGATGAAGCTCTGCGCGAAGAACACCACCCAGATGGTGCCGATGGTGAGGATGACGCCGTCGATGGCGGCGGCGGCGGGGCGCGGGATGTCGATGCCGAGGCTCTGCAGGGTGAGGCCGGAGGAGTAGATGCCGAGCACCGCGCCGGAGACGAGCGTGAGGATCACGCACACCAGGAACGGCAGCAGGAACCAGGTGGGAAGGATCGTGGCGAGGGTGCCGATCGGGTCCAGGTCGATGCCGGCGGCGAGTTCGGGGTCGGAGCCGGCGAGCATGAGGCCGAAGAACACGAGGATGATCGGGGCGATCGAGCCGCCGAAGGTATTCCAGAAGATGATGGCGCCATCGGGGGCGTCGCGGCGCTGGTAGCGGGACCAGTCGGCGGCGATGTTGATCCAGCCGAGTCCGAACCCGGTCATGACCATCACGAGTGCGCCGATGAAGGACTGCATCGAACCGGCGGGGATGGAGGTGACGGCGGCCCAGTCGATGTGGGAGATCGCCATGATGAGGTAGATGATCGTGACCGCGCCCGTGAGCCACGTCAGGATCGACTGCAGCTTCATGATCAGGTGGTAGCCCATCACGGAGGCCGTCACGATCAGGCCAGCCACCACTGCGGCCGCGAGGATCATGGTGGTGTTGCCGGAGGCCCAGCCGAGGCGGTCGAAGATCGTGGAGGTGGCGAGCACCGCGAGGATCGCGAGGAACGTCTCCCAGCCGATCGAGACGAACCAGGAGACGATTCCCGGCACCTTCTGCCCGTGCACGCCGAACGCCGCGCGCGAGAGGACCATGGTGGGGGCGGAGCCGCGCTTGCCGGCCGTGGCGATGATGCCGCACAGCGCGAACGAGATCACCGTGCCGATCACCGCCACCGTGACGCCCTGCCAGAAGCTCACGCCGAAGCCGTAGATCCACGCCGCGTAGCTCATGCCGAACACGGAGATGTTGGCGGCGAACCAGGGCCAGAAGAGGTCGCGGGGCTTCGCGGTGCGCTCCTCCTCGGCGATGATCTCGATGCCGTTCATCTCGATGCCCAGGGCCTTGCTGGGGGTGGGCGCCGGCGCGGTGGCGGTGGAGGCGCTGGTGTGGGGGGAACCGGTCATGGGGTCGATCTTGGCACTGCTGGGCGGGTTGGGCGCGCCGGACGTACTGGCGTTTCGCCGGACGTGCAGACGTTTCGCCGACGGCGGGGCTCGCCTTCTGGTTGTGGCCCACCTTCCGGTTGTGGTCCACCGTCGGGTTGTGGCCCACCGTCGGGTTGTGGTCCACCTCCTGGTTGCGTACGTGCGGGATCACTGCGTGCGGAGTCACACCGCTGTTCGGGAACACGCCGCCGTGCGTTCACGTTCCCGTTGGTGTGCGGCGGTAGAAATGTTGCATAACGCAGGTGAGGCCGGGACTAAATAGGCATTAGTCCCGGCCTCGGTGTATCCGGCGAACTACCTCCGAATACCCGGATGGTGCGCCGTGTTCCCGCACCCGTCCGAGGTGCATCTCCCAGGTAGACCCGGGAGCGATGGAACATCGCTTTCCTTCCGAAAACACCCACCACTGGCAGCTTCCCGCAGAGCCGAAGCCCTACGCGATCCAACCGGCGGATCGTGATGTAACCCGGTCCCGAAGGACCGATTCACATCCCGCCTCGCGGACTGGAAGCGGATCCCGATGGGAGTCCCCTTCTCTTCCTTGAGGAGGTGTAGAGATATTTCTACATGGGCTCCCGTGACCTTGCAAGCCGTTTGAGCAAATTACAAGCATGGAATTTGCAAAGGTGACTAAAAATGATCGAAGCGTGGAGGGTTGGCTCGTATTCGCGCACGCGCAGGGTGGGGTGTGGTGGGGCCGCTGGATCCGTGATTGCGCTGGAAGCCTGGGTCGGCAACCGGTGGAAGCCAAGGGTCCCAGAGTGTGGTGGGCCGTTCGGTCTAGGGGTTTGGCGGGACTCGTAGGCCCTTTGTGCCTCGAATATGCGACACCCGGGCCGTTGGTCCTACCCAGATGGCTGTCATCCAGAGTTGAATTACGAGAACCAAGCGCTCACTAAATGGTGGGGCTTGTTCCTCGAGTTACATCGCATCCCTCAAGGAGTCCCCCAGTGAAGAGAACTGTCTACCAGATCCTCGCCACCGTGTTCGGCGTGGTTCTCCTCCTCGTTGGTATCGGCGCGCTCGCCGGTGCAAACTTTGCGCACGGCTATGTCCACGACCAGCTCTCGCAGGAGCGGATCACCATGCCGGGTGGCCCGGCCCTCGAGAGCCGCCTGCGTGACGGTTCCAAGGAGAAGCTTGAGCCTTTCGCCGGCCAGCCGATGACCACGGGCCCGCAGGCCGAGGCCTACGCCAACAACTTTATCTACGACCACATGCTCGCCTCCTGTGGCAGCGTGACCGACGCCAACGGCAACCCGGTGGACCCGATCCCCGCTGACAAGTGCACCTACGCCGGCATTGGCGACGTGGCGAACGCTGCCCGCGACGCTGGTGACACCGAGGCCCAGGCTGCCTACAACGCTGTCCGCGACTCCAACTTCCGTGGCTCCGCCCTCCGCTCCATGCTGCTGACTGCCTACGCCTTCAGCCTCGTGGGCACCATCGCCAAGTGGGTGGGCATCGGCGCGCTCGTGGTGGGCGCCCTGCTGCTCGTGCTCCGCTTCACTGTGCTCAACAAGCCGGAGACCGCCCCCGCAGTCGCGAAGACCTCCACGGGCCGCGGCAGCACCCCGGTCGCACACGAATAACCCTGCGGTTTGACCCTGAGATTCCGGGTGGAATGTAGCCCTCGAGGAACCCACGGTCGCACTGCATAGCAACCAAGAAGAGCGCCCCCGGCTGATGCCGGGGGCGCTCTTTGGTCTCGCTGCGCTCATGGCGCGAACCGCGCGTGGCGGCGCAAACCGCTGGTGGCCCGTACCGCGCGTAGCGGGGATGCCGCTGGTGGCGGGTACTGCGCGTGGCGGCGCAAGCCGCTCGTCCCTAGGAGGATGCTCAGACGTTGGCGGTAGCGAGGTCTGCGGCGCGCACGCGCTCGATGTGGCGCGCGAAGGCGTTCACCCAGGAGCTGAGGATCTCGCGCAGGCTCTCGTCCGTGGCGCGGCCGTTCTCCCATGCGGAGGGGTTGAACTGCACGAATGCCTCGGGCTGGCCCATGGTGGGCGCGTCGAGGTGGGCGAGCACGTTGCGGAGGTGCTGCTGGGCCATCGAGGTGCCCGCACCACCCGGGGACATGCCGATCACACCCGCCGGCTTGCCGGCGAAGGAGTTGGTTCCCCAGGGGCGGCCGCCCCACTCGAGCACGTTCTTGATGGCCGCCGGCATGGAGCGGGAGTACTCCGGGGTCACGAAGATGAGCGCGTCCACACCCTCGATCGCGGCCTTCAGGTCCTTTCCGACCTGCGGGTAGTCCGCGTCGTAGTCGCGGTTGTACAGCGGCAGGTTGGCGATTTCGATCTCCTCGAACTCGAAACCCTCGGGGGCCACGTCCTGCAGGGCGTTCGCCAGCATCCGGTTCATGGACTCGGTGGACAGCGAGCCCACGATGTAGCCGATCTTGGTCATCTTCTTCTTCCTCACGCGTTCGGGATTCCGGTCTGCGGCCAGCACTCTGCCCCGCAGTAGTAGTTGATAGTTCAACTATATCGAGAAACCTGCCCAGCGCAACTCTCGTGCAATCCGTTGCCGTGGTCGCCTCCAAAGCAGGGCGGGCGGCCCCTTCCAGAACCGCCCGCCCGCTCACTCAGACGCACAACAAGATGAAACCACCTACCCGATGATCACGTCCTCGGGGCCGCGGCCATCGCCGCCGCCATCGCCATCGCGGCGCCGACGGAGGTCGCGCTCCCGCGCAGACGCCTCCGCACCAAACTCCTCCTCCTCGGTCCCCGGACCCACGGCGGGCATCGGGACGCCTTCCACCTCAACATCCCCATCGGAGAAGTCCAAGCTCGGCATGAGGGAGTCGAACTCGGCGTCGGTCTCCTTGCTGCCGATCCGCATCCCGTAGAAGGAGCGGTAGATGAAGAACATGGCCACCGCGAAGAAGGCCGCGGCAATGATGGTGGTCCACAGCGTCCCGCCGGCGTCGGCCACGGAGACGGCGAGCTCCACGGCCAGCAGGCCGAAGAGAGTGGTGAACTTGATCACCGGGTTCATGGCCACGGACGAGGTGTCCTTGTAGGGGTCGCCCACGGTGTCGCCCACGATGGTGGCGTCGTGGAGGTCGGTGCCCTTGGCGCCGAGGTCCACCTCCACCAGCTTCTTGGCGTTGTCCCAAGCGCCGCCGGCGTTCGCCATGTAGTTGGCCTGGTAGAGGCCGAACCGGGCGATGGAGATCCGGTAGCCAATGAAGAAGAACGGCTCCAAACACGCGAAGGCGAGCGTGGCGAAGAAGATCCCGAGGAACAGGTTCAGCATGCCGCGCTGGGC
>CAZTOM010000184.1:0-5153 GCA_964615555.1 uncultured Actinomycetaceae bacterium | reverse complement strand
GAGAGCGCGCGGTCCGGGCGGGCCTTCTCCACGTTCAGGATCTTGCCGCGCAGGGGCAGGATCGCCTGCGTCTCCGGGTCCCGGCCCTGGACGGCGGTGCCGCCGGCGGAATCACCCTCCACGAAGAAGATCTCCGCCTCGCGGGGGTCCCGGGTGGTGCAGTCGCGCAGCTTGCCGGGCATGGAGGCGGACTCGAGGGCGCCCTTGCGGCGGGTGGCCTCGCGCGCCTTGCGGGCGGCGATCCGGGCGGCGGCCGCGTTCTGGGCCTTACGGATCACCTCGCGGGCCTCGCCCGGGTTGGCGTCCAGCCAGTCGCCGAGCTTGGCGTAGAGCTGCTGCTGGACGTAGGTGCGGGCCTCCGTGTTGCCGAGCTTGGTCTTGGTCTGGCCCTCGAACTGGGGCTCCCCCAGCTTGATGGAGACCACAGCGGTGAGGCCCTCACGGATGTCATCTCCCGTGAGGTTGTCATCCTTCTCCTTGAGGATGTTCTTCTCCCGCGCGTACTTGTTGACCACGGAGGTGAGGGCGGAGCGGAAGCCCTCCTCGTGCGTGCCACCCTCCGAGGTGTTGATGGTGTTCGCATAGGTGTGGACCGACTCGGAGTAGGCGGTGGTCCACTGCATCGCGATCTCCAGGGAGATCTTGCGCTCCTCGTCCTCCGAGGAGAGATCGATGATCTCCGGGTGGATCACCTCCACCTTCTTCGCGGAGTTCAGGTACTTCACGAAGTCCACCAGGCCGTCCTCGTACATGTAGGAGACCTCGCGGAAGCCCGGCTTCGGATCGTCCTCGGTGCCGCCGGCGTCCCCGGTGATCTCATCCCCGTCATCCGTGGCGTGGGGGCGCTCGTCCGTGAGCGTGATCCGCAGGCCCTTGTTGAGGAACGCGTACTGCTGGAAGCGGATGCGGAGGGTCTCGAAATCGAACTTGGTGGTCTCGAAGATGTCCGGATCCGGCCAGAAGGTCTGGGAGGTTCCGGTGAGCGTGGTGGTCTCGCCCTTCACCAGCGTGCCCTGCGGCTTGCCGCCGTTCGCGAACGACTGGCGCCACACGTGGCCCTGGCGGCGCACCTCCGTCTCCACCCGGGTGGACTGGGCGTTCACCACGGAGACACCCACGCCGTGCAGGCCACCGGAGACCGCGTACCCGCCGCCGCCGAACTTGCCGCCCGCGTGCAGGATCGTCATCACCACCTCCACGGTGGGGATACCCTCCGTGGGGTGGATGTCCACCGGGATTCCGCGGCCGTTGTCCACCACGCGGCACCCGCCGTCCGCCAGCAGGGTGACCTCGATGTGGTCTGCCACGCCCGCAAGCGCCTCATCCACCGAGTTGTCCACCACCTCGTACACCAGGTGGTGCAGGCCCCGCTCCCCCGTGGAGCCGATGTACATTCCGGGCCGCTTCCGGACGGCCTCCAGGCCCTCAAGAACGGTGATGGTGGATGCGCCGTAGTCCCGGGGCGGGGTGGTGTTGTTGGCCTGCGCCACGCGCGGTACTCCTTGTGGTGAACGGGTTCGCCCCCGTGGCGCCGCGGGTACCGGGTGGGGCACCGCGTGTACCGGGCAGGTACCGCGCCGTGTGGGCCGGCGGCGTCCGGCTCCCGGACACCACCGCAGCCCGCTCCCCCGCGTGCAGGTGCCCACGAGCTCTCCGCTCGCGAAACTCACATCCGGGGACGGGCCGCTAGGCCCAATTCTACCTCACAATGCCGCCAGAACCGCGCAGGCCTGTGGATAGGGTCCACCTACAGGATCGGGGGTCGAGGCGCTCAGAAGCCCGATTTCGGGATCGGGGGTGGTCGGGCACCGCGGGCGGCCGGTGGCGGCGGGCTCGGTGGCGGGCTCGGTCGCGCCGGCCACCCGCGAGGCTCGCTACTCCGCTGCGCCCTGGAGGGAGCCCGTGAGGAACTCGTCCGTCTCGATGAGGCAGAGGACCTCGCGGTCGTCGAAGAAGTTCCAGGAGTCCTCCACCGGGTACCAGTAGCTGAAGTAGTGGATGGACTCCTCGTACGGGATCCCCATGAAGGTCTGGAACTCGGCGTGGCAGAAGTCGTCGGCCTGATCGAAGATCGCGTCCTCGCCCGGGAACGTGTCCCCCTCGATGGTGAGGGAGGCGTACACCTCGTAGTCGTGCTCCTGGGTGCACTCCACCACCGTGACGTAGTCGAGGAGCTCGCTGGTGGAGAGGCGGGAGTCGATGCAGTCACCCACCTTCACGTCGAAGACGGAGGTCTCCACGCCCTCACCGGAGGCCGGCGGGTCCGTGGGATCCGTGGGCCCGGTGGGTTCCGTGGGCCCCGCGGCCTCCCCGTGGAGCGGCACCGCGCCCTGGCCGTCCCAGGCGGCGTACGTATCGTGATAGGTCTGGGTCACGATCCGGGCGTCCGCGGAGTACTCCGGGCAGAAGTAGTCCGTGGAGAGGTGGTGGAGCTCCTCGTAGAACATGAGCAGGTCTTGGACCGTGAGCAGGTCCAGCGTGGCGCCGTCCCCGATCGCCGCAGTGAAGTACGCCTGGTACTCCGCGGCCCAGGCGGGATCCTCCGGCCCGGACATCACGGCGTAGGTATCGCACTGGAGCTGGGCAGACTCCACCAGGTCCTCGTCCGAGAGCACCGCCACGGCCGGCCCCCCGGAGGTCTTGATCGCCTCGAGGAACGCCGCCTCATCCCCTGCGGGCTCGATGGGGCCCGGACCCGGGTCCGTGGTGACGGGCGCAGGGGTGGTGGGTGCCGCCGTCGGGATGACGACCTCCTCGGAGCCCCCGCAGGCGCTCAACACGAGCGCTCCCGCCGCGGCTACCGCTGCGAATCCGGCACGTCCCATACGTCCCTCACCCATCGTTTCTCTCCTCCCCTTCGTCTCGCGTCCGAGCCACGCTCGGCGCGACCCCCACGCAAAGCCTGCTGTCCATCCGACCTTCGAGCAAGTCCATCCGCCGTCTGCTCACGCGCGGACGCCCCGGACTGCTCACGCGCGGACGCCCGGGGTGCTCCCGCGGATGCCCGGACTGCTCGCGAGGGGCCGCCCCAGGCTGCTCGCGCCGGACCACCCACATTCCCCCGTCTGGCGCGGGCACCACTGGCTCCGGGACCACCCGTACGTGTCCCGTGCCCGCCCTACCCGTACGTGTCCCGCGGGCCCCTTCCGGGAACCGACCGGATCCCGTGCTTCCAGCTCGGCGCCTTCGGCCCGAGCACCACGATCTCCCCCACCACCTCCGGGCCCACCACCTCCGCGATGCGCGTGCGGATCGGCCCCAGCAGGAACTTCAGGTTCGTGGCCCACGCGGTGGAGCTCGCGCGCACCACCAGGCGGCCCTCGGTGAACGTCTCGATCTGGGTGTGGTTCGCCACGTCGTCACCCACGATCTCGCGCCACTTCGTGATCACGCTCGCCGACTCCACCTCCTCCGTCCACCCGCGCGCATCCAGGAGGGCGTCCGCGAGGTTGCCGAGCTTCTGCGGGTCCCGCCGGCTCGGCTTCGCGCCGCTGCCCGCGTAGCCCAGGCCCGGTCCGGCAGAGGTGTCCCCCGCGTCCGGGGTCCGTCCGGGCTTCCACTTCTTCCGACGACGCGCGGCCGGGTTGCGTGCCAGTTCCCGCGCGCGCTCCAGGGCCTGGAATGCGGCGGCATCATCCGGCTCGTTCACTCGTCCACCTCCTCGCGCTCGATCGTGCCGGCCTCCACGTGGTAGCGCACGCCGTCCAGCTCCGCGGGGATATCCTCCGCCACGGCCGCCGTCACGAACACCTGCTCCGCCTCCCCCACCATCGCAGCAAGCCGGCGGCGCCGGGCGGAGTCCAGCTCGGCGAACACATCGTCCAGGATGAGGATGGGCGTGTCCGGATCGTCCGCGCGCAACAGCTCGAACTCCGCGATCCGCAGCGCGAGCGCCAGGCTCCAGGATTCCCCGTGCGAGGCGTACCCCTTCGCCGGCAGCTCACCGATTGCGAGGTGCAGGTCGTCCCGGTGCGGCCCCACCAGCGTCACCCCGCGCTCCAGCTCGGCCTTCCGCAGCGCCCCCATCGCGGCCCGCAGCCGCTCCTCCACCTCGGCCACGCTCGGAACGTCCGACGACGACGCAACCCGGGTGTCGTCGTCGTCCTCCTCCTCGCGGGGGTACCTGCCGCCCGAGGCGAGGCGGGCCTCCTCCTTGGCGAGGGAGGTGCGCAGCTCGATGGTGGCGAGGCGGTCCGATTCGGAGACGGCGCGGTAGGCGGTGGCGACGTGCGGGGCGAGGTCCGCCACGAGCTGGGCGCGGGCCACGGAGATCTGCGCACCGGCAGAGGCGAGCTGGGCGTCCCAGACGTCCAGGGTGGACTCGGCGTACTCGTCGCGACGTCCGCCGCGGGCCCGCCCACCGGCCTGCTTGAGGAGGGCGGAGCGCTGGCGCAGCGTCTTCTCGTACTCGGACTTCACGCCGGCCAGGCGCGGGGTACGCAACACCATGAGCTCGTCCAGGAGCCGGCGGCGCTCGGCGGGGTCGCCCTTGACGAGGGCGAGGTCCTCCGGGGCGAAGACCACGGTGCGCAGGATGCCCAGGAGATCGCGGGGCTTGACCTGCCCGCGGTTGAGGCGCGCCCGGTTGGCGCGGCCCGCGATGATCTCGAGCTCCAGGGTGGTGGCCCGGCCGCCGCCCACCACCTTGGCGCGGACCACGGCGCCGGGGGTCCCGGCTCGCACGAGGGCCGTGTCAGCACTCACCCGGTGTGAGGTGAACGTGGCGAGGTAGGCGATGGCCTCCACCAGGTTCGTCTTGCCCTGGCCGTTCTTTCCCACGAGCACCATGACGCCCGGGGAGAACTCCACCACCGCCTCGTGGTAGTTGCGGAAATCGGACAGGGCGAGGTGGGAGAGGTGCATTCAGGCGTTCGTTACCGGGGCGGACCCTATTCGGCCGACTTCACGGCGTGGCCACCGAACTGCTGGCGCAGCGCGGCGATCGCCTTCATGGCCGGGGAGTCCTCCTGGCGGGACTCGAAGCGGGCGAACAGGGCGGCCGCGATCGTGTGGAGCGGGACCGCGTTGCGGATGCCCTCCTCCACGGTCCAGCGGCCCTCGCCGGAGTCCTCCACGTAGCCCTCGAGCTCGGAGAGGTCATCGTCCTCGTCCAGGGCGCGGACCAGGAGCTCGAGCAGCCAGGAGCGAACCAC
>CAZTOM010000183.1:3719-5160 GCA_964615555.1 uncultured Actinomycetaceae bacterium | reverse complement strand
GGGCGCCACCCCCCTCCCCGCCGATGGTGCACCTTACGTACGCAATACCTCGCCCGATTCGGCCCCGGTGGAATCGTGGACGTCCGAATTCGCGCGCGCGGCGCGGCAGCTCAAGGATGTGGTCATCCCGCCTGAGGAATTCGACCCTGAGGCGCTGCCCAAGCACCTGCGGGCCACCTTCCAGGTGGTGGCACCGAACGGGAACGTGCTGGGGACCTCGAAGTCGCTCCTGGTCCTCCAACGGCAGCTCGCACAGCAGTCGCGGGACGCGGTGCGCTCGGTGGTTCGCGGTGCCCTGAAGGCCGCGGCAGAGGAGCAGGCCACCCGCGAGGGTGCGCCAAGAACCCGTGAGGGTGCGCGGAACACCCGTGAGGGTGCGCGAAAAGTTGATGCAGGCGCCCGGATTCCGACGATTATCGGCAACAGCGTTCACACTCCTGAGACTGTTGCCGATAATCGTCGGAATGAGGGAGGCCTGGCGGAGATCTCCAGCCTCACCGAGTTCCCCGGGGAGTCGATCCCGGCCTCGGTGACCTCCACTGGGCCCGGGGGGTTCGAGGTTCGGGGCTACCCGGCGCTGGTGGCGGAGAAGGACGGTGTGGCCCTGCGGGTGCTCACGAGCGCGCTGGAGCAGGCGCGGGCGAATCGGATCGGAGTAGTGGCGCTCGCGCTCGCGCGGGTTCGGCTCGGCACGGAGCGGATCACCACGCGCTGGACGGGTCCGGCGGCGCTCGCCCTGGCGGCCTCGCCCTACCCGAACACGCCCGCGCTGGTGGAGGACGTGCAGCGGCACGCAGCCACGGCACTGGCAGAGCAGTGGAGCGCGAGCGGGGACGGGGTGCCACTGGACTCGCTGCGGAAGAAGTCCGACTTCGAGGCGCTGGTGGCGCACCTCAGGGAACGCCTGGAGGACGAGGTCTACCGGGTGGTGGGCGTGCTCGTGGACGTGCTGGGCGCGTGGCGGGAGACGGACCGGGTAATCCGCGATTCCTCCTCCCTCGCACTGCTGGACACGGTCTCCGAGGTACGCGAGCAGGTCTCGAAGCTGGTCTACCCCGGCTTCGTGTCCGCAACTCCACCAACCCGGCTGAAGGACCTGGCGCGCTACCTGAAGGCCGCCCGGATGCGGGTGGAGCGGGCGGCGGTGAATCCGCGGGCGGACGCCACCGCCGCCTGGAAGGTGGGCGACCTCACCTCACTCTGGGAGCAGGCGGTGGAGGCCCAGTCGCGGATGGCGCCGGACGCGGCGCGGGACGCCACCCTTGCAGACGTGCGCTGGCTGCTCGAGGAGTTGCGGGTCTCGCTCTTTGCGCAGCAGCTCGGAACGGCGGGCAAAGTCTCGGACGTGCGGATCCGGCGTCTCATCGAGTCGTGACGCCCGTCGAGTCGGGAAGCCCCTCGAGTCGTACCACCCAATCCAGCCGCAACCGGCGGACCACCC
>CAZTOM010000183.1:0-3619 GCA_964615555.1 uncultured Actinomycetaceae bacterium | reverse complement strand
ACCACCCAATCCAGCCGCAACCGGCGGACCACCCCATTGACTACGTTGGTTGACCAACCTAGTCTTGCCTGATGGAAACGGTGAAGGTGCAGTACGCGAAGACGCATCTCTCAGCCCTGCTGGCACGCGTGGAGGAGGGCGAGGAGTTCGTGATCGCACGCGGGGAGGAGCCCGTGGCAACGCTCTCTCCGATTGCGACGCGCGCGCGCGAACTCGGTTTTGGGAACTTCCCGCTTCCCGCCAGCTTCTTTGATGATCTCCCCGAGGATGAGCTCGCACCCTGGGAGGGGGCGTGAGCCGCCTCCTCCTGGACACCCACATCCTCTTGTGGGCGATCAGCGAGCCCGAGCGGCTCAACGCCGCGGCGCGCGACGCCCTTGAGGAGCCGTCGAACGAACTCCTTGTTTCTGCCGCATCCGTGTGGGAGATCTCCACGAAGGGCCGGAACGGGAAGCTACCCGGAGCCGAGTCGCTCCTGGCATCCCTCGAGTCCCACATGGATCGCCTCCTGGCCCAGCCGCTCGCGATCTCGCTACCGCACGCCCGCCTTGCCGGGAGCCTGGTGTGGGAACACCGGGACCCGTTCGATCGTATGCTCGCGGCGCAGGCCATCCTCGAGGGGCTCACGCTGGTCACAGGGGACCGAGCATTCACCGGACTACCGGGGCTCACGCTGCTTCGGTGAGGGCGCCCTACTCCCGGCGAAGGAGTTCCGGGGTGAGACGCACCCGGATCGCGGGCACGATCGCCAGCGCCACCAGAACCGCGGACACCCCCGCCACGAGGGAGAGCATCACGAACGGCACGCCCGCCACGAGCGAGGGGAAGTCTGCGACGTGGGCCCACGTCCCGATGGCCAGACGCCCGGGCGGCGCGGGCGCGGCCGAGAACGCGAGCGTGCGCTACACGAACGTGCGCTCGAAGCCCGGCGTGGAGTCGAAGCCCGCGCCGATATACATGTCGTCGGTCTCGCCCTCGTAGAGGAGCTCGGCGTCCTCGAACGGGGTGCCGCGCATCCAGCGGCGCACGGTGCGTGGGTAGCCGGAACGGGTCATGGAGCCCTCGCCGGTGTCGGTGAAGACGAGGACGGCGTCGCCTGCCGTGTCCGCCCACACCATGCCGCCCTTGGACTCCGCGCGCGTGAAGCCGCCGTCCACGAAGGTGCGCGTGGTGAGGTCGAACTCGCGGGTGATGTCCGCGTCCGAGCCGCCGCGGGAGAGCGACACGAGGGCGCGGTCACGCGAGGGGTAGAGCACCTGCGCGCCGTGCCACACCCAGTTCACGCCCTCGGCGGCGCCGAGCGCGTCCACGTCCAGCAGCACGTCCCACTCCGGGTTGTCGGTGCGGTACGAATCCCACGTGGTGCGGCGCCAGAGGCCGCGCTCGTGGGCGGCGTCGGTCCAGAAGTTGTAGAGGTACTCGCCACGCTGCACGACGGCGGGGATCCGCTCGTCCGAGTCCAACACCTCGAGGATCTCCGCCTCCAGGTCGCGCTGGCGGTCCGTGAGGAGCACCGCCTCCGCGGCGGCGTTCCGCTCGCGCACCCAGGCGAGGGCCTCCGCGCCCTCGACGTCCTCCAGCCACAGGTTCTCGTCATGCATGGGTCCATCCCATCATTTCCGGGGGAGGGCGGTCGAGGCCGTCCGCCGTGGGCGAGTATGGTCGGGGCCCGACGGTGCGCGCCCGACCGCCGTCGAGCGGTCACCCGGCTTACCCGCCGCCGCGCGCCCGCCACCGCCCGGCGCGATACTCGATCCATGGCCCTTCCCCTCTCCGAGCCCGCGCCCGTTCCGCTGCTGATCCGCGGCGAGCGCGTCACCATCCGTGACTGGCGGGAGGGCGACGTCGACGAGCGCCTCCGCTCGCTGCTCGACCCCTCGCGGCCGTGGCACGACACGAACGGCCCCTACTTCGGCCGCCCGACGCCGGAGGAGACCGACCGCCAGTGGGAGGCCCTCCGCGATCTCGCCGCCGCCGATCCGGACGAGTTCCCCAAGCCCCGCGAGCACCCGCTGCCGATCATCGAGCGGGAGACCGGGCGGGTGGTGGGGTCGGTGTCCTGGTACTGGGAGGACAAGCGGACGGACTGGCGGCGCCTCGGCGTCGTGATCTACGACGAGGACGTGTGGGGGAGGGGTTACGCCAGCGAGGCCCTCGGCCGGTTCGCGTCCTACCTATTCGACTCCACGGATGCTCTCCGGTTGGACCTCGCCACATACTCGGGGAACGCCGGGATGATCGCCGTGGCGAAGCGGCTGGGCTTCGTGGAGGAGGCGCGGATGCGCCAGGCCCGGCGGTGGGAGGGCGGCGTGCACGACGCCGTCGTGCTGGGCGTGCTGCGCGAGGAGTGGGAGGCCGCGTGCGCGCGGCACGGCTTCGTGTGGCGGCAGGACGCGGAGGCCGTGGAGGGCGACGAGGACTCGGACGGCCCCCTGGCCCCCGAGGCCAAGTGCATCGACGCCGACTGACGGCGTGCCCCGCCCTCAGCCGCCGCGTGCTCTCAGCGGCCGGGCATCCTCCCGGAGTGGTCAGTTCCCGTTCCCTCTCCCGCGGCGTGGTCAGGAGTTGGCCTCTCTCCGGCGAGGTGGGCAGAACATGGCCCACCTTCTGACCACGTCGCGAGGGGGAGAACGGGTTCTGTCCACCCCGGGGTGGAGCGGGTGCGGAGACCGCGACCCTCGGGGGTGACGATCGGGCCGCGGCGCCCGGGATACGGTTGCCCGCGGACACACCGGATCGGCAAGGGAGAGGCATGCGGAAGAACGGGAACAGGAGCGCGCTCGCGGCGGCTCTGGCGGCGGTGGCGGCCCTGGGGCTCGGGGCGTGTTCCGGCGGCGGAGACGGGGTGGCCCCTGAGACGGGCGCCCGCGCCGGCGTCGACCACCTCGCGGACCTGGCCCAGGGCTCGATGGACGCCTTCGACTGCTCCGCGCTCTCCAGCTACGACGGCACCTACCTCGGCGACAACTCCAAGGTGGTGGACTTCTTCCGCTCGATGCCCACGGGTGCGGACATGGAGACCTTCGAGATCCTCGGGGACGAGGGCACCCTGGTGGTCACCTACGCCGCCGACGCCACCGTCCCCGACGCGGCCGTGCTCTCCGGAGCCCTCTCCGCGCTCGCGGACTGCGGCCGGGAGTACGTGACCAACCTCGAGACCGTGCGCTTCATGGTGCCGGACGGCGGCAACGTCTCGCCCCAGCAGTTCTGAGCACCCGGCGCCACCCCACGCCCCGAGACGCGGAACGGGCACCCCATCTGTTGGTGTGGGGTGCCCGTTCGCTCGCGTACCAAGGGCACGCTGGAGGTGTGCGAAGCCTAGGCGGCTCCGACCTCTCGGTCGACGTCCTTGGTCACGACGAGAACATCACTCACGTGGCACCACCACCTTCCGAAGTCGGGCCCGGCAACCGCCAGCTTGGGCTCAAGTGTGCACCCATCGAACGAAAAGCGCACCACCTTTTTCACAGGCTGGTCGCAGGCCCCACCACCCAGCCGTGAGCGCCACCCCCGCGCGCCTCCACCGCCCGCGTAGCATCACGCCCGTGACTCCCACTCTCTCCGGCCACGGCGTGACGCTCCGGCCGGCCCTGCCCGCTGGCGGACCGACCAGCGTCAC
>CAZTOM010000182.1:1431-5166 GCA_964615555.1 uncultured Actinomycetaceae bacterium | reverse complement strand
TGCCAAACAAACAATGGTCACACGTAAATGTCTCCACTGATTTTCCCCACTGGCGTCACTCGGCTGAATATCCGGGGAATCAGGGCCAGATAAGGACCGGGATTGTGACGGACTGGGCATTTCCGAACCGTGGGCGCGCCTCCCGGACCCACCCCAGAACTACTCCTCCTGAAACGGTGGGGCAGGAACACCACGCCCATCCCGCCCCCCGGCCCTGCCCACGGCAACACCGGGCAACCTAGGCCCGTATCCCCCAAACTCCCACGGCTTCACGCGAGGATTGGAAAGATAACAACACACGGGGCAGGGCTGCCCTCTCTCCGGCCACGACGCCGGCTCACGGGCGGCCGCCGGGATGCCCCGCCCGAGCCAAGGAGAACGGTGGTATGACCGCAACTGACACCACCGCCACTGCCGACATCGGAGTCGTCGGCCTGGCGGTCATGGGATCGAACCTCGCCCGCAACCTCGCCCGTCACGGGCACGCGGTGGCGGTGTACAACCGCACCTACGCGCGCACCGAGTCGATGATGGCGGAGCACGGGGATGAGGGGAACTTCGTCCCGAACGAGGACATCAAGGATTTCGTGGCGTCCCTGAAGACGCCGCGCGTTGCCATCATCATGGTCCAGGCCGGCCGCGGCACGGACGCCGTGATCGACCAGCTCGCGGACCTCATGGACGAGGGCGACATCATCGTGGACTGCGGCAACGCCAACTTCCATGACACCATCCGCCGCGAGGCGGCCATCCGCGAGCGCGGCCTCCACTTCGTGGGCTCCGGTGTCTCCGGTGGTGAGGAGGGTGCGCTCAACGGCCCCTCGATCATGCCCGGCGGGACCCCCGAGTCCTACGAGCGGCTCGGCCCCATGTTCGAGTCGATCTCCGCGCACGTGGACGGCGAGCCATGCTGCATGCACATCGGCACCGATGGCGCGGGCCACTACGTGAAGATGGTGCACAACGGCATCGAGTACGCGGACATGCAGCTCATCGCCGAGGCCTACGACCTGCTCCGCGAGGGCCTCGGAGCGGAGCCGGCCGAGATCGGTGAGATCTTCGCCCAGTGGAACGAGACGAACCTCAACTCCTACCTGATCGAGATCACTGCCGAGGTGCTCCGCCAGGTGGACGCGGAGACCGGCAAGGCGCTCGTGGACGTGATCGTGGACGCTGCCGGCCAGAAGGGCACCGGTACCTGGACCGCGATCAATGCGCTCGAGCTCGGCGTGCCGCTCACTGGCATCACCGAGGCCGTGTTCGCCCGCGCCCTCTCCTCCGGCCGCGCGCAGCGGGATGCCTCCGGTCCGCTCGAGGGCCACACCGAGGAGCTCGTGGTGGAGGACCGCGACGCCTTCATCGAGGACGTCCGCCAGGCCCTCTACGCCTCCAAGATCGTGGCCTATTCGCAGGGGTTCGTGCAGATCGAGGCCGCGGCCAAGGAGTACGGCTGGGACATCGACCTCGGCGGGCTCGCGAAGATCTGGCGCGGCGGCTGCATCATCCGAGCTGGCTTCCTGAACGACATCACCGAGGCCTACCGGAACAACCCCAACCTGCCGCTCCTCATGGCCGAGGACGCCTTCGCCTCGAAGATCAACGAGACGGTCCCGGCATGGCGCCGCGTGGTGGCCATGGGTGCCACGGCGGGTATCCCGCTGCCGGCGTTCGCCTCCTCGCTCGCCTACTTCGACGGCATCCGCGCCGAGCGCCTGCCCGCGGCCCTCATCCAGGGGCAGCGGGACTTCTTCGGCGCCCACACCTACAAGCGGATCGACAAGGAGGGCACGTTCCACACCGAGTGGTCGGGAGACCGCACGGAAACCAAGATGGACTAACCTGCCTCACCCGCCGAGGGTGCGCCGAAAGTACGCCGAGGGTGCGCCGTAGGTACGCCGAGGGTGCGCCGTAGGTACGTCGAGGGTGCGCCCCAATCGCACCCCCGGCCGGGCATGACGAGGGCCCCGCTGGTTTTCACCAGTGGGGCCCTCGCCGTATGCGGCGCCGTTGCCGCGCTGCGCTCGTGACCGGGCTCCAACACCCGGGACACTACTGACCTGAACTCAATACCCGGACTGGCCGTGGTGGTGGTCCGGCAGATCGTCGCCCTTCGGCTTGCCGAAGGTGTTGATCTTTCCCTTCACGGCATCCGCCACGGAATCGGTCATGCGGGTGGCCTGGGTGCGGGCGTACTCGCCCACGGTCTCGTCGGCCTTCTGCTGCACGGCCTGCACGGGCTTGGAGCCTGCCACCCCCATCGCCACATTCTTGATGCGCTCGTACGTGGGGCGTCCGGCGCGGGCACCGAGCACGAACCCGATCGCGCCCCCCAGGATCAACGGGAACTTGGCCATCGTGACCTCCTCGTAGGTCGTCGTTCTTCCTGCCATCGAGCATAAAGCGGTCGAGCGCCGCCTGCGCGCCGAGTGGTACCAGGCTACGGCAGGAGGCGCGGCTCGATGCGCTCCTCGACCACCTCGTCGCCCCGCTTCTCCACAATGTAGGCGCCCTTGCCGTCCACCTCCGTGACGGCCTCCACCATCTCGGTGCCGCGGTAGACGAGGCCCACGCCGTCGTCGGTGCAGTAGGTGCGTCCGAGCACGCCCTCGCCCACCAGCTTGTGCACGAGCGGGCGGCGCCGCTTCTCGTTGTCGTAGTGCACCCCGTTGTCATACGGGAGGAGGCCCAGGCCGTTGGTGACCGGCCGCAGCTCCGGCCCGAACGAGTCCGTGGTGCCGCCGCGGTGCCAGCAGATCGAGCCGGCCGAGACGCCCGCGAGCACCACGCCCGCCTCCCAGACGCGGCGGAAGATCTCATCCAGCCCGTGCAGGCGCCACACGGCCAGCAGGTTCGCCACGGACCCGCCGTCCACCCAGATCGCGTCCTGCTCCATGAGGTAGCCCTCGATGTCCTCCACGTTCGGCATCACGAACAGCCGCAGCGGGTTCACCTCGATGCCCGCCGTGCGCCCGGCCTCGATGCGCTCGGCGATGGTCCACTGCTGGTCCCCGTTCGCGGTGCCGAGGTACCCGAGCTTGGGCATGCGCCCGTCCACTCCGGCCAGCTCGAGCGCGTACGGCACCAGCTGCGCGAACTCCGCGCGGATGCGCTCGCCCGGCCGGTAGCCGCCGGAGGTTGCGAGGATCGTGGGGGTGTCTGCGGGCACGGGGTGTCCTTTCGTCAGGCCGCCGACGGCGGAGCCTCCGTTGTCCGTTGGCTCGCCACCCGCCGTGCGGGGGTGGGGTGGGCGCCTGGCTCATGTGGCCCCGAGGCGGGGTCACGCCGGGCGCGCTAGCCTCCAGCCTATGGTGCGACGCAATGAGGAGCTGGTTTCGGACACCAAGGTGGAGGCCGCCACCGGGAAGGGGCGGGAGCACTGGTTCGCGCTGCTGGACGAGGCTGGCGCGGTGCGCGATGGCTGGACGCACGCGCGGATGGCGCAGGCACTGGTGGACGCGGGTGTGAGTCCGTGGTGGGCGCAGGGGATCACGGTGGCCTATGAGCAGGCCCGGGGGCTGCGGCAGCCGGGCCAGCGGCCGGACGGGAGCTTTGACGCCTCGGCCTCCAAGACCCTGGCCGTCTCTCTGGAGGAGCTGTGGCCGTGGCTGGTGGATTCTGGGAAGCGGCGACGGTGGCTCGGGGCCGGATACCGGGTGACAGGTCAGACGGAGGGGACGTCGGTGCGGCTGGCGGGCCCCGATGGGGCGAAGGTGGTGCTGAACTTCTACGGCCCGG
>CAZTOM010000182.1:0-1331 GCA_964615555.1 uncultured Actinomycetaceae bacterium | reverse complement strand
GTGGTGATCCAGACCATCCGACGGTACTGGCCACTGGTGAAGGAGACCCTGGAGAGCAACCCGCAGCTCGCCCAGTCCGTGCAGAAGCAGGTGGGCAGGCTGGCGGCGGTGCGCCGCTCGGGTCTCTCCCTCACAAGCGTGGGTGAGCGGATCGGGCTGCTGCGGGACCAGGTGGGATACCTCTCCCTCTCGTCCGATTCCGATGGCGAGGCGCGCACCGCCGAGTACTACCGCGGCCGCCTGGACGCCTTCGATGCCTCCTTGCGCGTGATCGCCACGGCCAACCCGAAGCTCCGGAAGAAGGAACTACGCCGGGTCTCGAAGGAACTGGACACCCTCACGGACAAGATCGTCTCCGCGTTCATCGTGGAGACCGCGGAAGACGGGGGTGACCTTTCTTCCCCACCTGAAGTAACCCGCACCCGGAAGCGGCGAGGGGCTCCCACACCCGGAAGCGGCGAGGGGCTATAGCGCCACCACGAACCCGTCGTCGTCGAGCACCACTCCCCCGTCCATGCCGGTGACCACGCGGGAGAGCCGCTCCACCTCGCGGATCACCCGAAGGCGTAGTTGCCGGTCAGCGCGCTGGAGGCGGCCGATCATCGGACGTGGCTCATGCCAGCGCACGGAGGTCATGCGGGCGTTCGGTGCCCAGTCCATCCCGGAGATGGCGAAGGGCACCTCGGAGCGCTGGTGGATCACGTGGATCCCGCCCACCTCGTCTAGGTCTGCGCCGGGGAGGGCGGGCATCCACAGGGCCCAGGAGCGCCGCACCTGGCCGTCCACCGTGATGTCCTCCCGACCGGAGGCGGCCAGGAACTGGTCCATGTCCACGCGGGCCGGGCCGTACACGGTCAGGTCCACTGCTGACTGCGGATCGGGGAGCAGCACCACGGCTGTCCCGGCCAGGTGCACCCCGCCGCCCAGGCGGCGGGCCACCGACTGCAGGAAGCGCAGGGTGTCGAACTCGAGTCCTGCCGGTACCGCCTCGGGGAACGCGTCCAGGATCGGGTCGAGGCCCTGGAGGCCGAGCGGCAGGCGGCCCTCACGCGTCTTCGGCACCAGGCACACCCAGGCCTGGGTGGCCCAGCTCGGCAGGTCGAGCGTGGTGCGCACGTGGTCGTCCACCAGCCAGGGGCCGGTGAGGGTGGCGTCGCGCTCGAGGACGATCGCATCGTCGGCGATCCAGCTCGCCTCCTCGTACCGGGACCGCGCTAGGGCCGCCACGTCGGATGCCGAGCAGGTGGCATCGAGCACCAGGAGGTGGTGGAGGCCTGCGAGGTGCGGGTCCAGGGTGGGGGACGTCATCGCGGCCAGTGTAGTCCGCTACC
>CAZTOM010000181.1:0-5295 GCA_964615555.1 uncultured Actinomycetaceae bacterium | reverse complement strand
GTGGCGGGCGTGCCCGCCGTAGGTGTCCACGATGATCTTGCGGCCGGTCACCCCGGCATCCCCCATGGGGCCGCCCGTCACGAACTGGCCCGCAGGGTTCACGTAGATCGAGGTGCCGGAGGCGTCCAGTTCGGGCGCGTGCTGCTCGAGGACCGGGCGGATCACGAGCTCCTCCATCGCCTCCCGCAGCTCGGGGAGTCCCACGCGCGGCTCGTGCTGGGTGGAGAGGACCACGGCGTCCACGCTCACGGCCCGCTCCCCGTCGTAGCCGATGGTCACCTGGGTCTTCCCGTCCGGTCGCAGGCCCCCGTACTCCCCGGTTCGCCGCACCGCGGTGAGCCGTTCGGAGAGGCGGTGGGCGAGAAAGATCGGCAGCGGCATCAGCACGGGGGTGTCGTTCGAGGCGTAGCCGAACATCGTGCCCTGGTCACCGGCGCCCTGCGCGTCCAGCGGGTCGAACACGCCGGCGCCCTCGCGCACCTCCCACGCCTTGTCCACGCCCTCCGCGATATCCGGGGACTGCCCCCCGATCGAGACGAGCACGCCACAGGAGTCCCCGTCGAACCCGATCTCCGAGGAGGTGTACCCGATCGCCTTCACCTGGCTGCGGACGATCTGCGGGATCTCAACGTAGCCAGACGTGGTGACCTCGCCCGCCACGTGCACGAGTCCCGTGGTCACCATCGTCTCCACCGCAACGCGGGCCTCCGGGTCCACCTTGAGGAGGCCATCCAGGATGGAGTCGGAGATCAGGTCGCACACCTTGTCGGGGTGGCCCTCGGTCACGGATTCACTCGTGAAGAGTCGGAGGTTGGTCACCGGGGCAGTCTAGTCGGGGCGGCGGACAACTACGGACGCCGTCCACAGGCCCGGGCGATCTGCTCCACCAGGGCCTCGGCCACCTCTCGCTTGGTGCCGGACGCCCGGCCCACCTCGGTGCCCTCGGCGTCGAGGAACACCACGTCGTTTGGTACGTCACCGAATCCGCGTGCACCGGAGACGTCGTTGAACACGAGCAGGTCCGCGCCCTTCCGGCGCGCCTTGGCCCGGGCGTGCTCGAGCGCGGTGGCCTGCTCGTCTCCGGTCTCCGCGGCGAATCCCACCACCACCTGGCCCTCCCGACGCCCCTGCACCAGGCCCGCCAGGATGTCCGGAGTCTGCTCGAGCGTGAGGGTCAGCCCGCGCTCCCCGTCCTTCTTCATCTTGTGCTCACCTGCCGCTGCCGGCCGGTAGTCCGCCACGGCTGCTGCCATCACGACGACGGCGCTCACCTCCGCGCTCTCAGTGACCGCGCGCTCCAACTCCGCGGTGGAGGAGAGCCGGACCACCTCGATCCCCTGCAGCGGTGCCAGCAGGGACTCGTCCACGTTCGCGGCGAACAGGGTGGTGGCGGCGCCGGCGTCGCGGGCCGCCTCCGCGATCGCGATGCCCTGACGGCCGGAGGACTTGTTGCCGATGAAGCGCACCGGATCGATGGCCTCGCGGGTTCCACCCGCGGAGACGGCCAGGCTCAGGCCCGTGAGGGCTCCCGGCTCCCCGCCGCCAAGGAAGGGCTGCAACTGGGCGAAGATCTCCTCGGGCTCGGGCAGGCGACCCTTCCCCACATCCGCGCCGGCGAGCTCCCCGGAGGCAGGTTCGATGATGTGCACCCCGCGCTCCCGGAGGACCGCAAGGTTCTCCTGGGTGGCCGGGTGCTCCCACATCTCCGTGTGCATGGCCGGGGCGAGCACCACGGGGCAGCGAGCCATGAGGAGGGTGGCAGCGAGTAGGTCGTCCCCGCGGCCCATGCGGGCGCGGGCGATGAGGTCGGCGGTTGCGGGCGCCACCACCACCAGGTCGGCGGACTTGCCGAGCCGCACGTGTTCGGCGCCGGTGACGTCGTCGAACACGGAGGTGTTGACGGGACGGCCGGACAGGGCCTGGAACGTGGGGCGGCCAACCATCCGTAGCGCGTTCTCGGTGGGCACCACCGTGACCTCGTGGCCGGCCTTGGTGAGCAGGCGCAGCAGGGCCACGGCCTTGAATGCGGCGATCCCGCCGGTGACGCCGAGGACGACGCGCATGGGGCTCAGAGCGAGGGGCGCTGGGTCATCTGCAGCATGTCCTCGTCGATCTCACGCATGGCGATCGAGAGGGGCTTGTCCTCCTGGGCGGCCGGCACGAGCGGGCCGACGAACTCGAGGAGGCCCTCCTGCAGTTGGGCGTTGTAGGAGTTGATCTGGCGTGCGCGGCGGGCCGCGTAGATCACCAGCGCGTACTTCGAATCGACCTTCTCGAGGAGGTCGTCGATGGGCGGGTTGGTGATGCCAGTGGGCTGTGCGACGGTACCGGACACGTAGAAACCTTCCAGATTCAGGGCAGACTGCCGATCAGTCTACAACCTTGGGCTCCTCCAGCCCCATCACCACCGCCAGTTCGTGTGCGGCATCGCTCACGTCCGTGTTCACGATCACGAGGTCGAACTCGTCCACGGCGGCCAGTTCCTCCCGGGCGGTGGCGAGCCGGCGCTCCCGGGCCTCGGACGTCTCGGTGCCCCTCCCCCGCAGCCGCTCCTCCAGTTCGGCGAACGAGGGCGGGGCGATAAAGACCTGGAGCGCGTCCGGGGCTGTGTGGCGCACCTGCCGGGCACCGGCCAGGTCCAGCTCGAGGAGCACGTCCGAACCTCCGGCGAGGTGCTCCTCCACCGGGGCGCGGGGCGTGCCGTAGCGGTTCATCCCGAACACCTCGGCCCACTCGAGCATGCCGCCGGAGGCCACGAGATCGTCGAACTCGGGATCGCTGACGAACGTGTAGTGGACGCCGTCCACCTCACCGGGCCGCGGGGCGCGGGTGGTGGCGGATATCGAGAGCCACACCTCGGGATGACGTGCGAGCAGTTCCCGGATCACCGTCCCCTTGCCCACGCCGGACGGGCCGACGACGACGGCGAGGACGGGGGGACGTGGCATGGAACGATTGTGGCACGGACCCTGACGGATCCGTGCCACAGGGTTCGGCAGGCTCAGCCGTAGCGCTCGATGAGTGCGGTGCGCTGGTTGGGGCCCAGGCCGCGGACGCGCCGTGCCTCGGAGATCCCCACCTCCTCGATCACCTGGCGGGCCGTCGCACGGCCCACGCCCGGGAGGGACTCGAGCAGGGAGACCACCTTCATCTTGGCGAGCGCCTCGTCCTTCTCCGCCTCGGTGAGGAGATCGGACAGTTTCACCGCGCCCGACTTGAGTCGGGCCTTCATGGTGGCGCGGGCTGCGCGGGCAGCTGCTGCCTTCTCAAGGGCGGCCCGGCGCTGTTCGGGGGTAAGGGTAGGAAGTGCCACGCGGATTGCCTCCAGATTCCTCGCGTCGAAAGGTATTACCGCCAGAAACTAGTCTCAAACCACTAGTTGAGCAATAACGACTCGCGGTTTGGAAACTACAGTCTCGAAAGTAGGGCCTGAGCAGCAGGAATGAGGCCCTCGGGGCCAGCTCCCAGCACGCTCCTGGAGACCGAAGCGAGGACCAGTCGACCGGCGTTTCCGAACACTCCTGCGAGGTCCTCCGGTCCCGCGCCCTGGGCGCCCACGCCGGGTGCGAGCAGGATGCCCCCGGCATCCTCGAGGTCCACGCCGAGCCGGTGGGGGGCATCCCCCACGGTGGCCCCCACCACGAGTCCAACCGGGCCCGCAGGCGCCTGCCCCCGGTTCTGCTCCCCCGCCCACGCGGCCACCGCAGCGGCCACGGACGGGTGGGCCCCGCCGTCGGGCGAGGCACCGAAGGGCGAGCCGGACCCCGGAAGGTGGGCCCCGCCGTCGGGCGAGGCACCGAAGGGCAAGCCGGACCCCACACGGTGGGCCCCGCCGTCGGGCGAGGCACCAAAGGGCGAGCCGGACCCCGGAAGGTGGGCCCCGCCGTCGGGAATGGCGGCGGCGCGGGGGCGGGCGTGCTGGACGCTGGCGCCCTCGGGGTTGGAGGTGAGGGCGAGCACGAAGACGCCCTTGCCGTGCTCGCGGGCGAGGCGGACGGCAGGATCGAGGGAGCCGGGGCCGAGGTAGGGCGAGAGCGTGATGGAGTCTGCCTCGAGGGGCGCGCCGGGGCGGAGGTAGGCCTCGGCGTAGCCGGACATGGTGGAGCCGATGTCGCCGCGCTTGACGTCGAGGATGGTGGCCACCCCGGCGTCGCGGGCGGCCGCGAGAACCTCCTCGAGGACGGCCACGCCGGCCGAGCCGTGGCGCTCGAAGAACGCCGACTGCGGCTTCAGGGCCGGACCGATCCCGCCGAGCTGGTCCACCACCGTGAGGGAGAACTCGCGCAGGCCCTCGGGAGTGTCCGGGTGACCCCAGGCGTCGAGGAGGCTGGCGTGCGGGTCGATGCCCACGCACAGTGGGCCGCGCTCCCGCATGGCGGCGTACAGCCGGGCGCCGAAGCCGGTCATGCGCGCGCCCCCTGGAACTCCTGGAGGGAGGTGACCGTGTAGGGCTCGGCCATGGACTCGATCCCGAGCACGGCCGCGGAGAGCTGGGCGGTGGTGGTCACGATCGGCTTGTCCGCCGCCGTGGTGGCGGTACGGATCTCGTAGCCGTCCGCGCGGGCCCCGCGGCCGGAGGGCGTGTTGAACACGATGTCCACCTCCCCGGCGGTGATGAGGTCCACGATGGTGGGCTCGCCGTTCGGGCCACGGCCCTCCGAGGCCTTGCGGACGGTGGTGGCCTGGATGCCGTTGCGCCGCAGCACGAGGGCTGTGCCCTCGGTGGCGATGATCTCAAAGCCGAGCTTCACCAGTTCCGCCACGGGGAAGATGATCTCGCGCTTGTCCCGGTCCGCCACGGAGACGAACGCGCGCCCGGAGGTGGGGAGGCCGCCGAACGCCCCGGACTGGGACTTGGCGAAGGCGCGGGGGAAGTCCGTATCGATGCCCATCACCTCGCCGGTGGAGCGCATCTCCGGGCCGAGGATGGTGTCCACCACCTGGCCGTCCCGGTCGAGGAAGCGCTTGAACGGTAGCACCGCCTCCTTCACCGCGATCGGGGCGTCCGCGGGGCTGTGCGTGAAGTCCTGCTCGGGGAGCACGCCCTCCGCGCGGAGCTCCGCGATCGTGGCGCCGGTCATGATGCGGGCGGCCGCCTTCGCGAGCGGGACCCCCACGGCCTTGGAGACGAACGGGACCGTGCGGGAGGCACGCGGGTTCGCCTCGATCACGTAGAGCGTGGACCCCGCCAGGGCGAACTGGATGTTCACCAGTCCCTGCACGCCCACGCCGCGGGCGATCGCCTGGGTGGCCTCCCGGATGCGGTCGAGCACCTGGTCGGAGAGGTGGACGGCC
>CAZTOM010000180.1:3755-5306 GCA_964615555.1 uncultured Actinomycetaceae bacterium | reverse complement strand
GGAGGCGCTGAACAACATCGCGGCAAGCCCGGATCGCAACCTGGTGATCGTGGTGAACGACAACGGCCGCTCCTACGCTCCGACCATCGGCGGCCTGGCCCACCACCTCGACGCCCTGCGCACCACCAAGGAGTACGAGCGGTTCCTCGCCTGGGGCAAGAAGACCCTGCTGGGCTCCGGGCCGCCCGGACGCCTCGCCTACGACGCCCTCCACGGAATGAAGAAGGGCATGAAGGACATGATCGCGCCGCAGGGCGTGTTCGAGTCCTTCGGAATCAAGTACACCGGGCCTGTGGACGGCCACGACATCACGGCACTCGAATTCGCGCTCACGCGGGCGCGGGAGTTCGAGGGCCCGGTGATCGTGCACGTGATCACCGAGAAGGGCCGCGGCTACGAGCCAGCCCTCAATGACGTCGCCGACCGCTTCCACGCGGTGGGAGTGATCCATCCGGAGACCGGGCTGCCGGTGGTGCCAGCCCGATTCGGGTGGACCTCGGTGTTCTCCGACGAGATCGTGAAGATCGCGCGGGCGCGGCACGAGGTGGTGACGCTGACCGCAGCCATGTTGGAGCCCGTGGGGCTCGGCCCGATGCAGCGGGAGTTCCCACAACGGGTCCTGGATGTGGGGATCGCCGAGCAGCACGCCGTGACGGCGGCAGCCGGGCTCGCCTTCGCCGGGCTGCACCCCGTGGTGGCGGTGTACGCGACGTTCCTCAACCGCGGCTACGACCAGTTGCTCATGGACGTGGCACTACACCGGCAGGCCGTCACGTTCGTCCTGGACCGCGCCGGCCTCACCGGGGATGACGGCGCCTCCCACAACGGCATGTGGGACCTCGCGATCCTTTCCACCGTCCCGGGGCTGCGGCTTGCCGCTCCACGTGACGAGGAGACGCTCCGGCTTGCCCTTCGCGAGGCCACCGACGACGACTCCGGGCCAACCGTGGTGCGCTACCCCAAGGGTTCGGTGCCAGATCCGATCCCGGCGGTGGAGCGCCTGGACGGCTACGACGTGATTGGCGGGTTCGATGGCGACCGCTCCGTACTGATTGTGGGAGTGGGCGCGATGGCCGAGGCCGCGCTCGAGGTGGCGGACTTCCTCCACGCCCATGGGATCGGTTCCACCGTGGTGGACCCACGCTGGGTGCTGCCGGTCTCCGATGAGCTGGTCTCGCTGGCCGCTGGGTTCGAGCTGGTGGTGCACCTCGAGGATGGCCTTGCTTCCGGTGGGGTCGGTTCGGCGCTCCGGGACGCCTTGGCGGCTGCGGACGTGCGGGTGCCCGTCCAGACCCACGGGATCCCGCGAGAGTTCCTGCACCACGCAAGCAGGGGCGAACTGGTGGAGGAGTTGGAGCTCCGGCCGGCGGATATCGCACGCAAGGTGGCCGGAGTATTGCTGGCCCACCCGCCACTCACTGCCTCCGGCGCAGCGTCTGGTGCAGAGTCCGGCTCCGAGACCGAGCCAGAGGAGAAGACGATCGACGACGAGGCCCGCCGCCTCGTGGAGTCGATGCGCGAGGACGAGCAGTAGGAGCCCCGCGCTCGGGA
>CAZTOM010000180.1:0-3655 GCA_964615555.1 uncultured Actinomycetaceae bacterium | reverse complement strand
GCAGGCCCTCGCGGTTCGAGCCCTCCAGCCACTCCCAGTCCTCGCCGTTGAGCTCGTGGTAGATGCGCTCGAGGGAGGAGGGAGTGCCGTTCCAGTCCGGGATGGTACGGGCCGCCACCTCGAGGGGCATGGTCAGATTCACGCGCGCAGGCGGAACGCAGACCACTTCCCCGGAGGGCACACCGTCCTCACCGGCAAGCACATGCTCCGCGCCGTTCACGAGGGCGTTCAACGCCCAGGACGTGAGCGTGTCCGCGCGCAACTGCTGGGTGGTGCGGGTATCCCCGTGCACCTTTCCGGTGGCGGCGGCCTGGGAGAGGGCGGTGTCCAGGGTGACGGCGGAATCGGCAGGGAGCTTCACCTTGAGGGAGGCCATCCCGTCCGCGAGGATGCTCAGCCGCGTGACGAACCGACTCTTGCGGGCCTCCTGGTGACGCTGCTCCGCCAATTCTGGATCGATCTCAATGAGGAGCTCGGCGATCTTCCGCTCCGTCTCGGTGATCGTCCACTCGGCCACGTGGGGGAGGATCCGGTCCTCCACCTCCCACGCGAGGGCATCGGACGCCCTGCGCAGGGACTCCGCGATGGCCAGAGCCTTCCCGAGGTTGAGGTCACCGCGCGCGAACAGCTCCCCGATCCCGCTGAGCCGTCCGAACAGATCCCGGCCCGCCGCGATCCAACGGCCCGCGGTGGGTGCCGGCACGCTGAGCGCCATCCCGATCTCCTCTGGGGCGGAGTTCACGTGACCGTACTCATCCTCGAACCGAAACCCCGGATGGGCCGCCAGGCGGGTGGCGTGCAGCACCATGGCCGCATGCGCACTGTTCGCAAGCCGCGCCGCAGCATTCATCGAGTCCGCATACATCTGCGGCCGGACCGGAAGGCCACAGGTCTCCTGCGCGAGTGCGTGGACGCCCGCCACAGCCTCCTGCGCCCGCGCGAGGCCCTCGATGGCCTCACCGTGGAGGCCCTCACCCACGGCACTGCGGCGCCCCGGGAGATCGATGACGCGTGCGGGGACGTCCCCGTCCGGGCGCGGAGGGAAGGCCTTGCCCTGGAGCGACTTCAACTCCCGCCGCCACTCCGCCTCCTCTGCGGAACGCGAGTGGCGCGCCTGCCCCCACGGCACCGGCTCGTGCGAGGCATACTCATCGCCGAACCCGGGCCCGAAGGGCTCCTCCATCGCTGTCATGACACAAGTCCATCAGGGCCCACTGACAAGAACGTCCCCTCGACGGCCCCGAACCGGGCAAAACACAAATGTGATCCTCATCACATTCAGTCTCTAGTCGCTCCCACGGGTGCGGTTGGGCGATCGGCGGGCCCCCCAACGTGAATGCTGGCCGCGGCCCGAGACCGGAAGGCCGTCACGGGCCACCACAGCCGCTTACCCGGGTGCCGCTCAGAGTGGGCCGGTCCTCCAGCGCCGGCCCACCCTGAGCCGACTAGTGGAAGCGCCCGCCGGCCTCTTCCGCGGCACCCACCTCGTCCAGGTACTTGGTGATGCCGCCACGGTGCAGGGGCCAGCCGGCCCCGGTGATCATCGCAACGTCGATCGCGTCGCGCTCGGCCACGCCCTCGTCGATCATGCGGTGGATCTCGTCCGCGAGAGCCACCTGAACCCGTCGCAGCAGGGTGGGGGCGTCGTCGGCGGTGCCGTCCGTGCCAGCGTTCGCCGACGACGCGCCGAAGTTCCGCGCGACCCCAGGATCGATGGGCGTACCGGGGGAAGGTGGGCCGGTGAGGAAGGAGGCGCCGTCGTCGACCACGGCATCGAGGCCGGGGGAGAGCGGGTAGCGCTCACCCAGGCGCTCGTGCAGCTCCACGAGCACGTGGTTGGCCACGGCCGGTCCCACGAGCTGCAGGAGGTGGAGGGGTCCCATGGGCAGGCCGATGGGCTCCAGGGCCTTGTCCGCCACCTCGGGGGGTGTGCCGCGCTCCATGGACTCGAGCACCACGGCGAGGAGGCGCAGGAGGATGCGGTTGACCACGAATCCGGGGGCGTCGGCCACCTCCACGGTGGTCTTCCCGGCGCCCCACGCGAGCGCGCGGGCGGTGGTGAGGGCATCCTCGGAAGTGGACGGCGTGCGCACGATCTCCACCAGGGGCATGCGGGCCACGGGGTTGAAGAAGTGGATACCCACGAGCCGCTCGGGGCGTTCGAGCACCTCGCCCATTGCGGTGATGGAGAGGGAGGAGGTGTTCGTGGCGAGCACGGCGTCCTCGCGCAGGAGGGGCTCGATCTCGGAGAAGACCTGCTGCTTCACGGCCAACTCCTCGAAGACGGCCTCGATCACGAGATCGGAGTCGGCGAGGTCCTCGAGGGAGACGGTGGCGGTGAGCAGCCCGCCGAGCGCCTCCGCGCGGGCATCCTCGAGGCCGAGCTTCTCGATTTCGGAGCGCACCAGTTCGCGGGTGCGGGAGGCACGCTCCTCGTCCAGTTCGCGCAGCACCACGGGAACCCGCAGCTTGCCGGCGAGCAGGACCGCCAACTGGCTGGCCATCAGCCCGCCGCCGATCACGCCCACGGACTTCACCGTGTTCTCGGCGCGGCCGGGCCGGTGTGCGCGGAGGATCGCCATGGAGTGGATGGTGTTGTGGAGCTGGCTGGTGGGCACGAGGTCCGCGAGTGCCGCATCCTCGGCCCCGAACGCGTCTGCCCGCGTGGCGTTCTCGGCGCCGCGGAGCAGCTCCAGGGCGCGGCGCGGGGCGGGCCTGCCGCCACGCTCTGCGCGGTCCACGAGCGACTCCAGCTTCGCGAGATCGGCCCACGCCTGGTCGGTCGCGGCGGCGCCGTCCGCCACAGCCGCGGCCGCGTCAGCGGCGTCAGATGCGCCACCAGCACCACCGGTCCCGGCAGCCCCCACAGCGGCGACACCCTCAGCGGCGTCCGCTGCTTCCGCAGCCACCTCGCCCTCCTCGTCCTCGGGCGCCCACCGCTCCGGGACGGCCTCGCGGGGCATGTCCGCGAGCAGTTCGCCGAGGGCATCGGCAGGCCAGACCTGCCCGTCCTGGTCGCGATCGGCGGGCGCTACGGCGTCCACCACGCCGAGCTCGAGGGCATCCGCGGCGCGTAGGGTGCGGTTGTTCTTCAGGGGGTTCTCGATCAGCACCTTCGCGGCGGCCTCGGGCCCGATCAGGTGCGGCAGGAGGAAGGAACCGCCCCACCCCGCGATGAGGCCCAGGTGGGACTCGGGCAGTCCGAGGGCCTTCACATCGTCGACGGCGAGGCGCGCCCGGCACGCGAGCGCCACCTCGAGCCCGCCCCCGAGTGCCGTACCGTTCACCAGCGCCACGGTGGGCACGGGGGCGTCCATGATCTGCTCCACGAGCACGTGGCCGAGCCGTCCCAGCTCACGCGCCGACTCTCCGTCCACGTACTCCGTCACCATGTCCAGGTCCGCCCCCGCGAGGAACGTGGTGCCCACGCCGGTCAGGACCACCGCCAGGTGGCCCTCCCGCTCGCACTGCTCACTCGCCTCGGCCACCGCGTCCGTGAGGTGGCGCAGTCCCGCCGGGCCCAGCGTCGCCGGCTTTCCGTCCGGCCTCCTCATCACCACGACGACGACGCTCCCGCCAGCCACGTCCCGCACCTCGAGCACGGGCTCGAGTGGGGAGGCCTCCGACGGAAGGTGCGCCGAGCCGGAGGAGGCGT
>CAZTOM010000179.1:4084-5317 GCA_964615555.1 uncultured Actinomycetaceae bacterium | reverse complement strand
GGCGGAGGCGATGGACCCTCCCACGGTCTTGATGGAGTTGGTGAGCCCGGTGGCCATGCCCGTGCGGTTGTGGGAGGCGGCCGCGGCGGCTGCCGAGGGCAATGCGGCCACGAGCAGCCCGGATCCCACCCCGGCCACGATCATGTTGGTGAGGGTCTGGCCGAGTGTGTGGTGGAACGGCAGGAACATGAGGTATCCGGTGGCCACCAAGCCGGCGGCCACCACCAGGGCGTAGCGCGGGCTGAGCCACCGGGACAGTAGCGGCAGGGTGAGCGCACCGAGGCCCATCGAGAGCACGTAGGCACCGATGATGATGGACACCTGCCCCGCTGAGAGCCCGAGTCCGTAGCCGTTCGCGGCCGGATCGGTGCGCGCGAACGTGGACAGCGGCGCCTGCGCGCCAAGTACGGACACTCCGAACAGCCCGGCAGTGAGCTGGACGGGCCACATGTTGGGGTTCACGAGCATCCGGATGTCCACCAGCGGCTCGGGGTGCACCAGTTCGTGGCGCACGAACGGCAGGAGCACGAGGGCGCTGGCGGCCAGGCACAGCCAGGTCCACGGGCTGGTGAGGCCGGCGATGCGCACCAGGGAGAGGCCCGCCATGAGGAGGGCGAGGGAGGCGGTGAGCCACAGGATGCCGGTGGTGTCCAGGCGACCCTCCGCCGTCGGGGGAAGGTCCGGGACCAGGAAGAGGATGGCGAAGTAGCAGGCCACCACCACCACGGCGGGGATCGCCAACACCACGGTGAGCGGCAGCATGTCCACCAGCGCCCCGGCGGAGAGCGCGCCCACGATCACACCCGCCTCGAGGGCGAACACGAGCGTGCCTGCGGCCCGCCGGGTGAGGGCCGGGGCGTCCTCGGTGACGCTGCGCGCGGCCAGGTAGATGAGGGCGATCTCGAGTGGGAGCCACACGGAGTAGGCGCCCTGCAGCGTCCACGCAACGAGGTAGGTGGCGAACGTAGGGGCGAACGCCACCCCGAAGGAGGCCACCGCCGTGAGCACCGTCGCCCACAGCAGCACCTTCTTGTGGCCCCACAGGTCACCCATCTTGGCCATCACGGGGACGGAGAGGGCGGAGAACATGAGCTGTCCGGCCTCGAACCAGTTGATGTCCGCGTCGTGGATGGCGAGGTTGCGGGCGATATCAGTGAAGATCGGCGTGTAGTAGCCCTGCAGGATCCCGGAGGTGACCTCCACGAGTGCGAGCGCGAACACGATCGCGCCGAG
>CAZTOM010000179.1:1859-3984 GCA_964615555.1 uncultured Actinomycetaceae bacterium | reverse complement strand
ATTCCCGACGCTCCCGTTCCACTCCCAGCCGCGCCTCGCCTGCCCGGTCCTCCCGTTCCGCTCATCCGCATGCCTCCTCGATCAGCCTGGATACGAACCGTACGCCCTCGGCGAGGGTTGCGGCCGAGATGGACTCATCGGCCGCGTGGAGGCGTGCCCGCTCCTCGCGGTCCATCCGCAGCGGGGCGAACCGGTAGACGTGGTCCACCCACGGGGAGAACCGGCGCGAGTCCGTGGCGCCGTTCTGCACGTAGGGGGCAGCAACGGCGTCGGGGAACACCTCGTCCACGAGTGCCGCGAGCAGGTCCCACTGCTCCCCCTCCACGGGCGAGACCCGGGAGGGCTGCGTGGCGGCCACCACATGTACGTCCACGGAGTCGTCGTCGATGATGCGCCGGATCCAGCTGATCGCCTGCGCCACCGGCACTCCCACGGCCACGCGCACGTTCAGCGTGGCCGTGGCGGTGGTGGCCAGCACGTTCGCGGCCGGGGAGCCAGAGAGTTGGGTGACGGCCACCGTGGTGCGTGCCATCGCACCCGTCTCGGGCCCGAGGGTGGCCAGCACCCGCGCCACCAGCGGCTCGAGCGGACCCACATTCGCGTACAGGAGCCGGGCCGCGAACGGGGCGTGGCGGCCCAGTTCGCCCAGCATCCTGCGCGTGGGCGCCGGCAGGTGTGCCTTGAAGGGGTGCTTCTCCAATTCCAGGATGGCGCGCGCGATCCGCGCCGTCGCTCCCCCGCGTGCGGGCGTGGAGGCGTGCCCGCCCGGGTCCGTTGCGGTGAGCCGCACATCCACGATCCCCTTCTCCGCCACCGCGATCATGGCCGCAGCGCGCTCCACCCCCGGAAGGACTCCGGCCTCAGCCACGGCGCCGCCCTCGTCCAAGACCATCCACGGTTTCAGACCGCGGTCCTGGAGGAGAGCCGCCACCTGCTTGGCCGTGGTGCCGGCAACCTCCTCGCAGTCCCCGAAGAAGAGGTAGGTATCCCGCTTCGGTTCGAACCCCTCCGCGAGGAGAGTCTCCACTCCCTCAAGGATCGTGAGCATCGAGCCCTTGTCATCCAGCGTCCCGCGCGCCACCACCCGAAGGTCACCGCGTTGGTTTCGCGCACCCTCAGCAGAGCTGGTGCCGGCTGAGGCTCTCCCATAAATATCTCGCGCACCGCCAGCGGAGCTGTGGCCGGCTGGGGAAGCGGACGCACCCCCAGCGGACGGGGGCACACCCTCGCCGCCCTCTCGCGCACTCTCACCGTCTGTCAGGGCGCCCTCGAACGGGTCCACCGACCAGTCCTGCCCGTCCACCGGCACCACGTCCTGGTGGGCCATCAACACCAGTGGCTCGCGCGCCAGCGATTCATCCGATCCTGCCCACCGGAACAACAGCCCCAGCCCGAGCTCCCCCACCCGCTCCACCTCCAGGCGCTCGTGCAGGATCGGGTAGAGCTCAGCCATGGTCGCGTGCAGCGCGTGGAAGGGCGCCGGGTCCGTCTGCGTGTGGTCAGCGGCCGCGACGGTTGGATGCTGGCACAACTGCAGCAGCCGGTGGCCGAGCTCCTCGGGCGAGCGCACCGAGCGCGCGGCACCGGCGCGCAGGTAGGCGAGCGGTGCCGTCGGGAGGGGGGTGTGGCGCGCTGCCCGGAGGGCGGCAATCCCCGCGAGCGCGGCCCCTCCCAGCGCCACCGCCGTTCCAACGGCGGAACCCACTGTGCGCCCTTGGCCTGCGGCAGCCACGGGTCCAGCGGAACCCACGCCGCCTTGCCGGACTGCGGTGGAGAGGGGTCCGGCGGAACCCACTGTGCGCCGTTGGCCTGCCGTGGAGCGGGGGCCTGGCGCGGACGAGGGAGCGGCGGAGGGGCGGGCCATGGACCACACCCTAGGGGTTGCCCGGAGCATCCGACACATTCCATACGGGCTTATCAGCGAAATCACTGCTGATCGTGCGGATGTGGCGGGCTAATGGCCCCAATCAAAGACGGCGGCACCCCTCCGACCTGCACAAAGACGAATCGTCTGGGCACCTCACTCTCCGCTCCCCCGCCATATCTGCACGCTCCGGGTGGCAGAGGCACCTGGGCACCTCACTCTCCGCTCCCCCGCCATATCTGCACGCTCCGGGTGGCAGAG
>CAZTOM010000179.1:0-1759 GCA_964615555.1 uncultured Actinomycetaceae bacterium | reverse complement strand
CTGGGCACCTCACTCTCCGCTCCCCCGCCATATCTGCACGCTCCGGGTGGCAGAGGCACCTGGGCACCTCACTCTCCGCTCCCCCGCCATATCTGCACGCTCGGGGTACAGGGGCATGACAGATGTCAGGGCGGGAGCGTGACATCCCCCCCGAGGCCCACCTCTCCCGCGCTCGGAACCATGGAGGTATGAGAGAGAACCAGGCACCCCCAGCAGGCCATCCGTCCCCAACGGGCCAGGCATCCCCAGCGGTCGTCGCCGCACCCGATCCCCGGCCGCCCGAACCAGCCGTGCAGCTCACGGACCTGGCCAAGGCCTTCAACCCACGCGGCGCCGAGCCGGTCCGCGCTGTGGACGGCGTGAGCCTCACCATCCAGGCCGGCGAGGTGGTGGCCCTCCTGGGTCCCAACGGCGCCGGCAAGACCACCGCGCTCGACATACTGCTCGGCCTCCACCCCAGCTTCGGCACCGCCCAGCTCTTTGGCGGCCCACCGCAGCACGCGATTCGCGCCGGCCGCGTGGCCGCAGTCCTGCAGACCGGGGACCTGCTTCGGGACCTCCGCGTCCGCGAGACTGTGGAGCTCATCGCCTCCACGTTCGGGCGCACCATCCCCGTGGACGAGGCTCTCGCACGCGTGGACATCGACTATGCCGCCCGCCGGCGCGTCTCCAAGCTCTCCGGCGGCGAACAGCAGCGGGTCCGCTTCGCTCTCGCGCTCCTCCCCGATCCAGACCTCCTCGTCCTCGACGAACCCACCGCCGGCCTCGACGTCGCAACCCGCCGCGCATTCTGGAGCACCATGCGCGCAGAAGCCGCCCATGGCCGCACCATCCTCTTCGCCACCCACTACCTGGAGGAGGCGGAACAGTTCGCGCAGCGCGTGGTCACGATGTCCGGTGGCCGTGTGGTTGCGGACGGACCCACCGCGGAGATCCGCTCCGTCACCTCCTCCCGTCGCATGGCCGTCACGCGGGCCGACGACGTGGCCTGGGCCTCGTCACTGCCCGGCACCTCCCAGCTCGCCTCCGACCCCGCGAACTGGGGCGTTCGGGTGAGCCTCACCGCGGCCGACTCCGACGCAGTCGCGCTCGCACTGCTCGAGCGCGGAGGGAGCGCACTCGAGATCGACGCCCCGAGCCTCGAGGACGCATTCGTGGCGCTCACAGACGGGCGGGCCACGGTGGGCGCGGGCGCCGGGACCACGGCGCGTTCCGCCGTCGGGACGCAGGGACGAGACGGGACGACGAGGGCGACCACCGCACCTTTCGCCGCCAGGGCCACGGGAGATTGGAAGAACTGACATGAACACGACGTACCTACGCCTGGAGATGTTGCGCGTGCTGCGGGAGCCGGTGAGCCTGTTCTTCATCGTGGGGCTGCCAGCGCTCATGTACGTGATCTTCGGCGCGTCCACTGAGTGGGGGGCCTACGATGCCCGGGCTGGACGGTATCGCCGCTGCCGCCGCCGTGAAGCGGGACCTGCCCGGGGTGCGTTCGTTGATCGTGACCACGTTGGGCCGCCCCGGCTACCTGCGCCGCGCCCTTGAGGCCGGGGCGTCCGGGTTCGTGGTGAAGGACACCCCGGCACGTGAGCTCGCGGACGCGGTGCGCCGGGTGGCGGCCGGGCTGCGCGTGGTGGATCCCGCGCTGGCGGCAGAGTCGCTGCTGGACGGGGCGTCGCCACTCACGGAGCGCGAGCGTGACGTGCTCCGTGTGGCGCTCAGGGGCGGGACCGTGGCTTCGATCGCGAAGGCTGTT
>CAZTOM010000178.1:2173-5337 GCA_964615555.1 uncultured Actinomycetaceae bacterium | reverse complement strand
CCGGCGTGTGGCGCACCGCACCCCACGACTCGTCCGTCATGTCCATCCGCACCATCACGTAGGAGGGGATCCGCACGCGCGTCACGAGCTTGCGCTGCGCGTTCTTGATCTCCACCACCTCTTCCATGGGGACCTCCACCTGGAAGATGTAGTCCTCCATGTTGAGCGACTGGACGCGGAACTCGAGGTTCTGCTTCACGCGCTTCTCGAAACCGGCGTAGGAGTGCACCACGTACCAGCGGCCGGGCAGCATCCTCAGCTCCTGGCGGAAGGCCTCCTCCGGGTCCTCCTCCGCGAGGTCCTGACCGTCCTGGCCGTCCTGGTCGACGGGCTCGGTCGCGTCGTCCTCGGACGTCGCCTCGTCCTGCGCCGGGGTTTCGTCTGCGGCCTCGCCCTGCGCGGGGTCCTCCGGGAGATCGCCGACGGCGTCGCTCGCCTCCTCGCCGGAGTCCTCCATGGTCAGGTCCTCGGCGGGGGCGATCACGTCCTCCGCGAGCTGCTCGTCCCCGGGCACGCCGAGTGCTTCCTCGTCGACCTGCGGGGTCGCGAAGACATCACCGTCGAAGTTCTGGGACACGGATCAAACCTGCTTTCTGTTCGGCTAGCTGCCGAAGATCAAGAGCATCAACTGGCCAAAGATGAAATCGAGGACGCCGGTGTAGGCCATCATCGCGATCACGAAGATGGTGACAACGATGAAGTACGTCCACAACTCGGTGCGGGACGGCCGGACGACCTTCCTCAGCTCGGCAATGATCTGCCGGACGAAGAGGGCAATGCGCGCGAAGAAACCCCGCTCCTTCCCCGTGCGGGGAGTGGGCTGCCGGGCTGCCCCCGATGCGCTTTCGCTCACGTCTAGTCTGCTTCCTGTTGGAACTCGGCCCCACGGCTGGCCCGCGGGTCCCGGGACATCCCCGGGCGTACCAGCAGGGCAGGAGGGACTCGAACCCACAACCGCCGGTTTTGGAGACCGGTGCGCTACCAATTGCGCCACTGCCCTATGGGCGCGTCCTGGCCCGGCGGGCACAGAACACGAAGAAGATCGTACCGCACCGTGGTGCGATGTCCGATCCCCGGGACCCTTTCTGGGCCCGGATGAGTCTAACCGCACATCCCCGCCGGGTCCATTCCCCTCCGCCCGGGGGACGCTCATCCCGGAATCCCCCACGGGGCCGCTCCACCCCCGTTTCCCTCCGCCCCGGGGCACCCCATCCCGGAGGCCGATCCGCATTGTGACTCGGGCTGCGGTCTCCGCCCGGATCGCGGCAGACTGGGAGGGTGAGAAAACAGCTACGCGTCTCTGCCCGCCTCGCCGCCATCGCCCCCTCGGCCACCCTGGCCGTGGATGCCAAGGCCAAAGCCCTGAAGGCTGCCGGGAAGCCGGTGATCGGATTCGGTGCCGGTGAACCCGATTTCCCCACTCCCGACTACATCGTGCAGGCCGCGATCGAGGCCTGCTCGAAGACCGCCAACCACCGCTACAGCCCCGCATCCGGCAAGCCCGCGCTGCGGGAGGCGATCGCCGCCAAGACGCTGCGGGACTCCGGTGTGGAGGTTGACCCGGCCAACATCCTCGTCACCAATGGCGGCAAGCAGGCCGTGTTCCAGGCGTTTGCCGCCGTCGTCGACGAGGGAGACGAGGTGATCCTCCCGGCGCCGTTCTGGACCACCTACCCCGAGGCGATCCGCCTGGCCGGCGGCGTCCCGGTGGAGGTGTTCGCCGGGAGCGACCAGGAGTACAAGGTCACCGTGGAGCAGCTCGAGGGCGCCCGCACGGACAAGACCAAGGCGATGGTGCTCTGCAGCCCCTCGAACCCCACGGGCGCCGTCTACACCCCGGAGGAACTGGAGGCGATCGGCCGCTGGGCGCTCGAGACGGGCGTGTGGGTGATCACGGACGAGATCTACGAACACCTCGTCTACGGCGATGCGGAGTTCGTCTCCATCCTCAAGGTGGTGCCCGAGCTTGCGGACACCACGATCGTCCTCAACGGCGTAGCCAAGACCTTCGCCATGACCGGGTGGCGCGTGGGCTGGATGTTCGGGCCCTCGGACGTGATCAAGGCCGCCTCCAACTTCCAGTCCCACCTCAGCTCGAACGTGAACAACGTGGCGCAGGACGCGGCACTGGCCGCCATCACCGGCGACCTGAGCGCTGTGGAGGAGATGCGCCAGGCCTTCGACCGCCGTCGCAAGCTGATCGTGGAGGAGCTCTCCAGCATCCCGGGCTTCGAGGTCCCCACCCCCCAGGGAGCGTTCTACGCCTACCCGAACGTGGAGGGGGCGCTCGGAAAGGAAATCCGGGGCCGGGTGGCCACCACCTCCACCGAGCTCGCGGAGATCATCCTCGAGGAGGCCGAGGTGGCCGTGGTTCCCGGTGAGGCATTCGGCCCGTCCGGCTACCTGCGGCTGTCCTACGCGATCTCGGACGAGGACATCCGCGAGGGAGTGGGCCGCATCCGCGACCTCCTCTCCGAGGGCTGAGACCCGATCCGCGGGCTGAGCCCCGATCCGCGGGCTGAGCCCCGATCCGAGCTCTGGTGCCCGATCGGAGCATTGAGGCCGAATAGGTACCTGAGGCGGGGATGGGAGGCGCGTCCTCTCATCCCCGTCTCATTCATGTGCGGGAGACTTGGCGCGTGGTGAGGCTCCGCTCGTTCATCCTGGGCGTCCTGATTGTCCTGTTCGGACTCGGGGTGCTCGCGGGCGTGCGCGCGCTCACGGAACCGCCGGCTACCGAGGTGATCGGCCCCCGCGTGGAGGTGGAGTCCGGCCCACCGCCGAAGCCCGATCGCGCGCACTTCGAGAAGATCGCCCCCGAACCCTCGCCCGAACCCGAGGGTCCCCTTGAGCCCTCCCCCATCCTCACCCGGGCCCCCGTCGAGGCCCCGCCGAAGCCTCCCCTCTCCTCCGACGACGACGAGTGGGACGACGACGAATGGGACGACGACGAATGGGACGACGACGAATGGGACGACGACGACGAGTGGGACGACTGATGGCTGAGACAAGGGGGGCTCCCACGCAGGCGGGGCCCGGCCTGCAGGTCCAGAACCGCATCATCGTGCTGACGGCCTCGCTGGCTGCACTCGCGCTTGTGGTGGCCGGGTTCGTCCTGTGGGCCTCGCGCACGGACCAGGTGGACTCCGCGTTGGACGAGAACC
>CAZTOM010000178.1:433-2073 GCA_964615555.1 uncultured Actinomycetaceae bacterium | reverse complement strand
TTCGTCCTGTGGGCCTCGCGCACGGACCAGGTGGACTCCGCGTTGGACGAGAACCTGCAGCGCACCGTGGCGGAGTACTCGCTCTGGGTTCGCCAGGAGGCCCGTGATCCGGCCACCGGGGACCGGTACGCGGACACCTCCCTGCTGCTGGACGCCGCCCTCCGCCAGGAGGTCCCGGCGGAGAACGAGGCGATCGTGGGCTACCTGAATGGCCGCCTCGCGTTCGTGCAGGGCGCCCGGACGCTCGACCTGCGTGACGACCCCCGCTTCCTCGCGCACCTCGGTCCCCTCACCCTCGACGACCAGATCACGTTGCGCACGTACACCTACCCGGAGAGCCGGGTCCTCTTCGCCCAACCCGAGGCGCAGTACCGCTTCGCCGTGGTCCCGATCGTGGTGGAGGGCAGCGCACCGGGCGCCCTGGTCCTCGCCTACGACCGCCTTGCCGAGCACGAGGACGTCCGCACCCTCATGCAGACCTTCCTGTGGACCTCCGTGGCCGCACTCTCCGTGGCCGCCTTGGCGGGCTGGCTGCTCGCCGGGCGCATGCTGCGCCCCATCCGCGAGTTGCGGGAGGCCTCCGCCGCCATCACCGAGCGGGACCTCTCCCGCCGCCTTCCCGTGCGTGGCACGGACGACCTGTCCGAGCTCGCGCGGGCGTTCAACGCGATGGTGGACCGTCTCGAGCGTGCGTTCTCCTCCCAGCGCCAACTCCTCGACGACGCCGGCCACGAGTTGCGGACGCCCATCACCGTGGTCCGGGGTCACCTGGAGCTCATGGATCCGAACGATCCGAGTGATGCCGCGGAGACCCGCGACCTCGCGATCCACGAACTGGACCGGATGCACCGGCTGGCGGACGACCTGGTGCTGCTCGCGAAGTCGGAGCAGCCGGACTTCGTCCAGCCCCGGCCCACCGACGTGGGTGACCTCACCAACGAGGTGTTCGTGCACATGCAGCAACTCGGCCAGCGCGAGTGGGAGCTCGCCGGCGCGGCGAGCGGGATGTTCCCCCTGGACGAGCAGCGGATCGTGCAGGCCTGGCTCCAACTGGCGGCCAATGCGGTGAAGTTCTCCGAGCCGGGTTCCCGGATCGAGGTGGGTTCGGGGTTCTCCGGCGGGGAGCTGCAACTGTGGGTCCGGGACGCGGGCACGGGTATCACCGAGGACAAGATGGGTACCATCTTCGATCGCTTCAACCAAGCCGACTCCTCGCGTGGGGGCGCGGGCCTCGGCCTGCCGATCGTGGCCGCGATCGCCCACGCCCACGGCGGCACGGTGGATGTGGCCTCCCTCCCGGGGACGGGCAGCACATTCGTGCTGCGACTTCCCCCGCAACCGAGGCCCGCAGACCAGCACCACACGGTTGAATAGGGACAGGGAGGTCGAGCGTGGCAAACATCCTGATCGTGGAGGACGAACCGGGTATCTCCTCGTTCGTGTCGAAGGGCCTGCGGGCGGCGGGACACCAGCCCACCGTGGTGGCAACGGGCCGTGACGCCCTGAACCACGCCCTCACGGACGGCTACGACCTCATCATCCTGGACATCGGACTGCCGGACATGGACGGCTTCGACGTCCTCGAGCGCATGCGGGGATCCGGTTCGAAGACCCCGGTCATCATCCTCACCGCACGCTCC
>CAZTOM010000178.1:0-423 GCA_964615555.1 uncultured Actinomycetaceae bacterium | reverse complement strand
CGAGGGCGGGGCCGATGACTACATGTCCAAGCCGTTCCGGTTCGAGGAGCTCCTCGCCCGGATCCGCCTGCGCCTGCGCACCGATGCCGGCGGCGGGGACCTGGGCATCCTCTCCGTGGGCGATCTGGTCCTGGACCTGCGCGCCCGCACCGTCACCGTGGGGGGTGAGGTGGTGGAGCTGGCGGCCCGCGAGTTCGAACTCCTGGAGACCTTCATGCGCCACCCGGACCAGGTGCTCTCCCGCGAACAGCTCCTCTCCCGGGTGTGGGGCTACGACTTCGACCCGGAGTCCAACGTGGTGGATGTGTACGTGGGCTACCTCCGCAAGAAGATCGGGGCCGGCCGGATCGTCACCGTGTGGCGGGTGGGCTACCGCCTCACCACGCGCGCCTGAGCGCTACCGCCTCACCACGCGCGCCTGAG
>CAZTOM010000177.1:0-5362 GCA_964615555.1 uncultured Actinomycetaceae bacterium | reverse complement strand
TGCCGGGGCGGCGCAACATCGTGGTGACCAGCCGGCGGGACTACGAGGCGGAGGGCGCGGACGTGGTCCACTCCCTGGAGGACGCCGTGCGGCTGGCGCGCGAGTCCGAGGGCGGTGAGCTCGTGTGGATCACGGGCGGCGCGCAGGTGTACGAGGAGGCGATGGGGATCGCGGACCTGCTGGTGGTCTCCGAGCTGGACCTGGACGCCTCCAGCGATGCGGACCAGGTGGTCTACGCGCCAGCGATCGAGGCACGGGAGTGGGACCGGAACACGGAGGAATCGGACCATGACTGGCGCCCAGTCAGCGGCGATGCGCGCTGGCGCGTGCACGTGTGGCAGCGCTCTGGCAATTCGGTACCACATACAGTACCATTGCCACGTGCCGTCAGTCACGAAGATCCTCATTGCGATGAGGCGAAACCCTCGCGACGTGCGGTTCGAGGATTTGGTCAAGGTCTGTGAACACTTCTGTGGGGCCCCACGAACAAGCGGTGGATCCCACGCCGTGTTCAAGACGCCGTGGCCCGGCGATCCGCGCGTAAATATCCAGAGTGACAAAGGCAGAGCAAAGGCGTACCAGGTCCGACAGGTCCTGACCGCAGTCGAGAAGCTGGCAACGACCGAGAAGGAGGCCCAGCAGTGAACACCCCAGTCGACATCACCCATTACAGCTACCGTGTCACGTGGTCGGCTGAGGATCAGGAGTTCGTCGCCACCTGTCTTGAGTTGCCGTCGCTCTCTTGGCTGGCGCTCACCCAGGAGAGTGCACTCGCTGGATTGAGGGATCTCGTGGTTGAGGTCGTGAGTGACCTGTCGTCCAGTGGCGAAGCTGTTCCCGAACCGCTCGCAACCCGCACGTACTCCGGAAAGTTCAACCTCCGCGTGGGTGAGCACCTCCACAGGCAACTGGCCATGAACGCAGCCCAGGAACAACTCAGTCTGAACCAATACGTTGTCAGGAAGTTGTCCGACGCCTCATGAGCCGATGCACCGTCTCGGTCGTGGCCTGGGTGTAGTCTCCCGGATCGGTGGCAGGCGTTACTGCCGCGCGCGGTGCTCGACGGCGTCCTGGAACCAGCCGGTGATGGTGGTGGGGTGCGTGATGGCGGTGCCCACCACCACGGCCCACGCGCCCGCCTCCATGGCGGCCGCTGCCTGGGCAGGCGTGTGGAGGCGGCCCTCGCAGATGACCGGCATCTCCGGGAACTCCGACACCATCTGCGCGAGCAGCTCGAGGTCCGGGCCAACCGTCTTCTCCCGCTCGCCGGTGTAGCCGGACAGGGTGGTGGAGAGGATGTCGAAGCCGGCCTCGTGGGCGGCGCGGGCGTCCTCGATGGAGCCGCAGTCGGCCATCAGGAGGATCTCCTCGGCGCGCAGTGCCTCCACGGTCTCCTTCAGGGTGCGGCCATCGGGGCGCGGGCGGCGGGTGGCGTCGAGGGCCACGATGTGGGCGCCGGCCGCCGCGCAGGCCCGCGCGTGGCGCACGGTGGGCGTGATGTAGACACCCTCCTCCCCCTCCTTCCACAGCCCGATCACGGGCACCTGGACGCGGGTAGCGATGGCGGCGATGTCCGCGAGGCCCTGGCAGCGGATCGCTGCCGCTCCCCCGCGCACGGCGGCGTCCGCCATCTGCGCCATGGTCTCCGGGTTGCGCAGCGGCTCGCCCGGGTAGGCCTGGCAGCTCACGATCAGCTTGCCGCGTAGGGACTCGATCAGCGGGTGCATGGGAACCTCCGGGGCGGGGTGTCGGGTGCGGGTTTACGGGGTGGGCACGGGTCTGGGGTTACTGGGTGGGCGGGGTTGCGGCGGTTGTGGCGTCGAGTGCACCCGGGTGGGCGGTGGTGGCGGCGATGGCGGCGCCCACGAGGGGGGCGTCATCGCCGAGCGAGCCGGTGACCAGCGGGACCTCGAGCAGCGGATCCATCGCCTGGCCGCGGTAGCCCTCGCGCAGCGCGTTCCACCACGTCTCACCGGAGCGGGCCACCGAGCCGGAGACCACGATCATGCCGGGGTCAAACGCGTTGGCAAGCGAGCCGAGTACCTCCCCCAGCGCGCGCCCGGCGGTGGACACCACATTCACGGCTGCCGGTTCTCCGGCCTCGGCGGCATCGTCCACCTCGCGACCCCCGAACGTGGGGTCCCCTCCGGCGCGCCCGTAGGCGGCGGAGATCCCCGGCCCGGAGGCGAGGGGCTCGATGTGGCCGCGGCGGCGGCACGAGCAGGTCAGGTCACCCGCGGCGGGGTGGAGGATGTGGCCCAGGTGCCCCGCCACGTCGTGCTCCCCGGTCACCACGCGGCCGTCCAGCACGTAGGCACCGCCGATCCCGGTGCCCACGGCCACCACCAGCACGGAGGCAGCATCCTGGGCTGCGCCCGCCACGGACGGGACCGCCGCCCTGCGCGAGGTGGTGGCGCTGCGCCGCTACCTGGACCTCGGCATGTCCAGCGCCGTCGTGAACGCCCTGAAGGGCACCAAGGACGAGGAGCTCACCCAGCTCGTGGAGGCGATGGTGGCCAAGGCCGCCCGCCGCGAGGGCTTCCAGGCCGAGGACATCGCCTTCCACTCCGCGCTGATCGGCCGGATCGGCAACGAGACGGCCAAGCAGATCGTCTCCGCCATGTGGTTGGTGCACCAGACCGTGATCCCGAACCTCCAGGCCAAGGTGGACGACGGCCTCGAGGCCACCGCGCTGGCCCACGGCCACATGCTGGACGCGGCCCAGGCCGGGGATGCGGAGGCCTACCACACCGCCGTCATCGAGCACTACCGGCCCCTCGAGCTCATCCTCGAGGCCCACGCGGACTAGCCTCGAAGCCCCCGCGGACAAGGGGGCCGGACTGAGCGCCCGACCCCCTTACTTCTGCTTGCTATGGTCACAGGCAGAAGCCTCCGCGCCCTTCGCGGCCCCCTCGCCCCCGAAACGGATACGTGAAAACTCCCTCCCACCTGCGCGCCCTCCTGCCGAGCCGTGAGGACCTCGCCCTCGTCCAGCGCCACTGGAAGGGCGACATCCTCGCCGGCGTCACCGTGGGGATCGTGGCGCTCCCGCTCGCCCTCGCCTTCGGCATCTCCTCCGGGCTCGGCGCCGCCCCCGGAATCGTCACCGCGATTGTGGCCGGCGCGGTGGCCGCCATCTTCGGCGGCTCCCACCTGCAGGTCTCCGGTCCCACCGGCGCCATGGTGGTGGTCCTCGCCCCGCTCGTGGCCACCCACGGCGCCCAGGTGGTCCCGCTCCTGTCCGTGATGGCGGGCATCATGGTGGTGGCCGGCGGCCTGCTGGGCCTCGGGCGCTCCATCTCGCTCATCCCCTGGCCCGTGGTGGAGGGCTTCACCCTCGGCATCGCCACCATCATCTTCCTGCAGCAGGTCCCCACCGCCCTCGGCGTCTCGGCGGACCCTGCCCTCAACACGGCCGTCGCCACCGGCCTCGCCATCACCCAGTCCTCCTTCCCGACGGCGGGGGTCACCCTTGCCCTCGCCCTCCTCGTGGCCGTGGTCACCCTGCTCGCCCCGCGCGTCCACCGTGCGCTGCCGGGCTCGCTGATCGGCGTCATCATCGCGACGACGGCGGCCGAGTGGCTGGCACTGGACGTCCCCCGCATTGGTGAGATCCCGTCGTCGTTGCCCCTCCCCCAGATCCCGGCGTTCTCGCTGCCGCTCCTGCAGGAGCTGCTCATCCCGGCCGCGGCGGTGGCCCTCCTCGCGGGGATCGAGTCCCTGCTGGCGGCGCGCGTGGCCGCCGGAATGGTGGCCGGCGGCACCTACCAGCCGGACCGTGAGCTGTTCGGCCAAGGGCTCGCCAACATCGCCTCCGGGGTGTTCGGCGGGATGCCGGCCACCGGCGCGATCGCGCGCACGGCGGTGAACATCCGCTCGGGCGGGCGCTCCCGGCTCTCCCCCCTGCTCCACGCCGTGCTGCTCCTGGGCGTGGTGGGGCTCGCCTCGGGCGCCGTGGGCAAGATCCCGCTGTCCGCGCTGGCCGGGGTGCTGATGGTGACCGCCCTGCGGATGACGTCGGCCGCCACGGTGCGGGCCGTGATGCGCTCCACGCGCTCGGATGCCAGCGTGTTCGTACTCACCGCGGCCGTGACGATCGTGCTGGACCTGCTGTGGGCGATTGCGCTCGGCGTGCTCGTGGCCGTGGTGCTCATGCTGCGCAAGCTCTCCGCGCGCTCGGGCATCTACCGCGAGGAGATCCTCGGCGAGGCCCACCCGGAGGACTCCTCGATCGCAATCCTGCGCATCGACGGCGCCATGTTCTTCGCCGTCTCGGACCGGATCCTCGCGGAGGCCTCCGCCCTCACGGGCGTGCGCGTGGTCATCCTGCGGCTCTCGCGCGTGGGTGTCATGGACGCCACTGGCGCCCGCGGACTCGCGGAGATCGTGACCATGCTCCAGGACAAGGGCATGGACGTGCTCATCAAGGGGCTCAGTCCCTCCCACCGCCCCCTCGCGATCCGGCTCGGGCTGCTGAGCGCGATCGGGCGGCGGGACCACGTGTTCGACGAGATGGACACCGCCCTCGCCCGGGCCCGCGCGATCGTGCGCCGGCGCCGTGAGGAGGACGAGGCGGCACGCCTGCTCGAGCTCGAGCGGTGGAAGGAGCGGGACAACCCGGAGGTCCTCCTGGACGGCGAGGAGCGGCCCGGCTGGCTGGCCCGGGCTCGCCGGCCCCGCCTGCGCGGCCCGGCGGAGTCCGACCGGCGCTAGCCGCCTCCCTGCTGGGACCTTCCGGCCCTCCCACCTGCGACCATCTGCCCACGTACCGGGAGGGCCGGGGACCTACTGTGGGGGTATCGGGCCGGAGGAGCCCGCGCGTCTGAGACTCAAAGGAGAGGTTCATGACTGACCACATCGAGGGCAGGAACTGCGTCTACAAGAACAACGAGCGAATCGCGGCCGCACTGCCCGGCGTGGTGGATGCGTTCTTCAAGCTGCACGGCGAGGTCTGCAAGGACGGCGCACTGAGCGCCAAGGTCAAGGAGCTCATCTCCCTCGGCATCGCCATCGCGGTCCACTGCGAGGGCTGCATCGACTGCCACATCGAGGACGCCCTCAAGCACGGTGCCACTCCCGAGGAGATCGCGGAGACCGTGGGGGCAGCCATCCTCATGGGCGGCGGACCCTCCATGGTCTACGGCGGCAAGGCACTCGAGGCGCTCGAGCAGTTCCAGGCGCGCCAGCAGTAGCAGCGCGCGGCCGGGATGCCAGCACGCGGCCGGTCAGGGTACTCCCCCACCGGGAAGGGGCGGGAGCACGCAGCGCGCGGCCAGCCTGGTACTCCCCGCCGGGAACGACGAAGCGGGCCGGGCCCCATGGGCCGGCCCGGGACGGGGGGGGGGGGGGGGGGGTGGGAACC
>CAZTOM010000176.1:0-5367 GCA_964615555.1 uncultured Actinomycetaceae bacterium | reverse complement strand
GCCGGTGCCACCTGCACCGTGACCGAGGGTGCCAACCCGCCCACCGCAGGTGACGCGTACACGTGGGACGGCCTCACGTGGAGCGCCACCGGCGCCCAGGTGACGCAGGACGGACGGTCCGCCTCCTTCACTGTGCCCCAGCTCGTGGAGGACGAGGACGGGAACATGACTCCCGCCGTCGTGGGACTGACCGCAACGAACACGCTCTCCAAGAAGTTCGGGGCAGTGGACGTGACCAAGCTGCTCTCCGGCGCCTCGGCGGGGTACGTGGAGCATGGGCAGTTCCAGGTCTCGCTCGACTGTGGTGAGGACGGCACCTTTGCCGTTGCCCTCGGCGCGAACGGTTCCACGCGGATCAGCCAGATCCCGCTCGGCGCCACCTGCACCGTGTCCGAGACGGCTGATCGGCCCGCTCTCGTGGATGGCTCCTACGCCTGGGGTGGCGTCACGATCTCACCGGAGACGGTGACGATCAGCGAGGCCGGCCAGGTTGTGGACGTGACGGTCACCAACGAGATCACCCGCGTCTACGGCTCGGTGAAGGTTGCCAAGACCCTCATCGCGCCGGACGGCGTGGTGGACGCCGGCCTCGCGTACAGCGGGAACTGGTCCTGCCAGTACGCCGCCGACGCCCCGGTGACCGGCGAGTGGTCGATCGGCGCCGGTGAGACCAGCGCGGTCCTCTCCGACCAGGTGCTGGTGGGCTCCACATGCACCGCCACCGAGGACACCCTGCCCGCACCGTCCACGGATCCGTCCTACCGCTGGCTCACCCCGGTGGTGGTGGATGCCTCCGTGGCCGGGTCCGGTGACACCGCCGTGGTCTCCGTGACCAACGAGGTGGTCCGTGACACGTCCGACGTGACCGTGGTCAAGGCGCTCACCGGTGCCACCGCGGGCTACACGGGTGGGAGCGAGGCCGCGTTCCAGGTGAACTACGAGTGCACCTACGCGGGCGTGGACGGCAGCTACGCCGGACACGTCATTGTGGCCGCCGGAGCCGATCCGGTCTCCCTGTTCGCCAACCAGCCCGGCGGCGTTCCGGATGGCTGGACGTGCACCGTGAGTGAGAGTGCGCCCGAGGGCAACCTCGCGGACGGCTCCTACGCGTGGGGTGCGGTCACGGTCACCCCGGCCACCTTCGTGGTGGGCGAGGCCGAGGACCTCACGGTCACCGTGACCAACACCATCGAGCGCGTCCACGCGCCCGTCACCCTGGTGAAGACGCTCACCGATCCGGACGCAGTGACGGACCCGGCACTCGTCTACTCCGGGACCTGGTCCTGCCAGTACGGCGAGGACGCTCCGGTCACGGGCGAGTGGAGCACCACCGCCGGCGCACAGGCGATCACCCTGAGCGAGGACATCCTCGTGGGATCCGTGTGCACCGTGACGGAGAACGTGCCCGAGTCCGCTCCCGCGGTGAACGGTGACCCGTCCTACCACTGGGCAGAGCCCACCATCACGGGCGTGACCACCACCGCAAGCGGTGGCCAGGCCAGTGTGGCGAACGAGGTCCTGCGAGACCTCGGCACCATCCCGGTCTCCAAGACAGTGACGGGTGCGACCGAGGGCTACCTGGGTGACGGGGAGGAGCCCTACGGGTTCACCGTCAACTACGTCTGCTCCGCCGGCGACCTCACGAAGAGCGGCTCGCTGACCGTCCCGAACGGCCAGGAGGCCACCCTCACCGAGGTTCCCTACGGGTGGACCTGCACGTTCACCGAGTCCGCCCCGTCCGCAGACGTGCTCGTGGACGACTCCTACGCCTGGGGCCCGTACATGATCGAGCCGGCATCGGTGGAGATGGGGGCGGACACGTCCACGACTGTCACCGTGACCAACCCGATCCAGCGTGTCCACGGCGGCGTGATGGTGGACAAGGTCCTGGTGGACCCGGATGGCGTGGTCGACGCCGCCCGCACCTTCACCGGAACCGTGACCTGCCAGTACGGCGAGGACGATCCACTGACCGGGACGTGGACGCTCGCGGCCACCGACCCGGCCATGCCCGTGGTGTTCGAGGGCGGCGCCCAGCCGCTCGTGGGCTCCACGTGCACCGTGACCGAGGAGCGCCCGGGCAACCCGAGCCCGGATCCCTCCTACGTGTTCCAGACCCCGGAAACCACCACGATCGAGTCCCTCCCGGCAACGGGCGGAACCCTGACCGTCACCAACACGGTGGACCGCCAGTACGGGGCCTTCGAGGTCCACAAGGTGGTCACCGGTGAGACCGCCGGGTTCACCGGCGGGGACGCGCGGGTCTTCGAGGTGGCCTACACCTGCACCGCGGGTGAGGGCACCACACCGGTCACCGGCACCACCCCGATCGCGGACGGCGGGACCGTCTCCGTGGACGGCATTCCCGCCGGCTGGTCCTGCTCCGTGAGTGAGACCCCGCCCACCGGGAACCTGGTGGACGGCTCCTACACGTGGGGCACCCCGGTGGTTGAACCGGGCTCCGGAATCGTCTCCTACGACGAGACCCCGCAGTTCACGGTGACCAACCCGATCGAGCGCAACCTCCAGATGGTTGACATCGAGAAGGCGGCCACCTCCGTGGAGCAACTCGCGGACGGGACCTGGAAGGTCACCTACCGCATCACGGTCTCCAACCCGCTGGACCAGCAGTCCATCTACTCGCTCACGGACACGCTCGACTACGGCGCCGGCATCACGCCCATCAGCGCCCAGTGGCGCGAGGCCGGAGCGGACGAGTGGACGCAGTGGACCGACCTGGAGGCGGCCGAGACGCTCGCCACGGACCGGGTGATCGCGCGCAACACCGCCGAGGACTACGCACCGCACGCGTACGACGTGGAGGTGATCGCCGCCGTCGCCGCAGGAGTGGTGGGGACCGAGGCAGGCACGTGCACGGTGGGTGAGGACGGCGCCTCCGGCGGATTCCTCAACCGGGCCACCCTGAGCGTGGGCGAGGACAGCGAGGAGGACATCGCATGCGAGGAGCCCACCGCTCCGGGCGTGCGGAAGGCCTTCAGCTCCGCCAGCCAGAGCGAGGACGGCACGTGGACCGTGTCCTACGGGCTGACCGTGGACAACTCCCGTGGCCACGCCGGGTTCTACGACCTGGCGGACACCCCGGGCTTCCCGGACGCGGTCGAGATCCTGTCCTGGGCCGTGACCTCCGCTGAGGGCACACCCGAGCTCGCAATCGACGCCCTGTTCACGGACGGCGTGATCGGGACTGACATCGCGATCGCAGCGGGCGCCACGCACGGCTACACGGTCTCGTTCGTGGTGGACGTGCCCTTCACCCTCGCCGAGGTGGAGCTCGAGTGCGCCACCGAGGGTGAGGGCGCCGGACACGGCTTCTTCAACCGGGTGGAACTCCGCTCGGGCAAGGAGACGCGCACGGACGAGGACTGCGGTCCGATCGATGAGGGCGGCGTGCCCGCCATCACGAAGACCGTGGGCAGCGCGGTCCAGCAGGCCGACGGCTCGTGGGTGGTCACCTACGAACTGCGCGTGGCTGCGAACCCGGACTACGTCACCCGCTACGACCTCACCGACACCATCCGCTTCGGCGGCGGCGCGATCATCACCTCCGCGTCCTGGACCGGCCCCACCACGGGCTCCTGGGACCTCGAGGAGGGCCTGAGCGCAACACTGGCGACCGGGCGCGTGCTCGCCGCCGGCGCAGCCGACGAGGTGTACACGGTGAGCGTCACGGCGAGTGTGGACCCGGAGTCGGTGGGAACGCCGGCGATGGACTGCACCCTCGTGGATGACGAGAACGGGACCGGCTTCCTGAACTCCGCCACCCTCACCTCCGGTGGATGGACCGGTGAGGACCAGGCCTGCACCGTCCCCGTGCTGCCCTTCGTCTCGAAGGAAGCCGTGGGGCTGGAGAAGAACCTCGTGGACGGCGAGTGGGACGGCACGTGGAACGCCACCTACCGCCTCACCGTCACCAACCCCGCCACAGACGGCCAGGAGGTCACGTACACGCTCACCGATACCCCCGAACTCCCCAGCGGCGTAGAGGTGGTCTCGCGTGACGTGACCTCCATGGCAACCGGCCTGCCCGACGGGTGGGCGAACGCCTGGAGCACCGGGTCCACGGACACGGTGATCGCAGACCGGACGACGGCGGCGGCCACCGAGGTCTACACCGTCACCCTCAACCTGCGGCTCACCGAGACCATCGCGGACGAGTCCCGCGAGTGCGTGGCCGGTGGGAACGAGGGCCGCGGCGGCCTCCTCAACGTTGGCGCGCTCCACTCCGGTGGGACCAGCACCGACGACGAGGCATGCCTCCCGATCCCATTCCCGAAGGCCGACGTGGCCAAGACCGTGGTCTCCACGGTGGAGAACCAGGACGGCACGTGGACCGTGGTCTACGAGGTGCGCGCAGCCAACACCGGTGATCTCCCGATCGCCTACGACCTGACGGACACCCTGCACTTCGGCGAGGGGATCCTCCCCACCGCCGCCGCATGGGTACTCGAGGGCTCGGATGCCTCCGGCACGTGGACGGACCCGGCGGAGGCGCCGGAGACCGTGCTGGCCGCGGGTAGGGTGCTGGCACCGCTGACCACGGACGTCTACCGCGTCACCGTCCAGGCCACCGTGGCCCAGGGCGTGATCGGATCCGAGGCGGGCACGTGCTCGAGCGACGACGACACCGCGTCCGGCGGCTTCCTGAACGCCGCGCTCCTCACCGCCGGTGCCATCACAGCCGAGGACTGGGCGTGCTCGGAGCCGGTGGACAACCCGCGCAGCTACACGCTGACCAAGGTGTCCGATCCGAAGTCCGGCACCACCGTGAAGCCGGGTGACACGATCACCTACACGCTGACGGTGACCAACACGGGCGAGTTCGTCTACCGCGGCATCGTGGTGACGGACAACCTGTCCGACGTGCTGGACAACGCAGCCCTGGTGGACGGCTCGATCACGGCGAGCGCCGGCGATGCCACGCTCAGCGCGGCGCACCTGCGCTGGGCCGTGCCGGACCTCAAGCCGGGCGAGAGCGCAACGCTCACCTACAAGGTCACGGTCAACGCGGACGCGTGGAACTCCACGCTGAAGAACGTGGCCACCGGCACCGGCGATGTGCCGCCGGCCACCACGGAGCACCCGGTCCCGGGCAAGCCCATCCCGCCCACGGGCGTGGAGGGCGTGGGCCCGATGCTCACCATGACCGCGCTGCTCGGCCTGGCCGGTGCGGGCCTCCTCGAGGCCCGGCGTCGCCGGACCGCCGGGACGGCCTGGTAAGTCCGCGGGGGCTGCTGGCGCCCGGGCCAGTGGGGCCCGGGTGCCGGGAGTACCTGGTGGTGCTGCCTGCCGGTAGGGCCTGGGTGCCGGTAGGCGCCTGACGTAGAGGGGCGGGCGGAGCCTGAAAGG
>CAZTOM010000175.1:3364-5380 GCA_964615555.1 uncultured Actinomycetaceae bacterium | reverse complement strand
TTCAGGTCCGTGTGCCCGAGAGGGCGTGGGGGTTCAACTCCCCCCTCGCGCACCAGCGAGATCGTTGGAATCCCAACGGTTTGGCTCAGCAGGGCTCCTCATCCGAGGGGCCCTTTCGCGTACCTACGATTGGGTTTTGCGCCGATTCCGCAGGTGCGTGCGCGGGGCCTGTCCGCCGGACTGCGGGAGGTGGCCCGGTGGGGGCCGTTGCTGCAGGCGTGCTCATCCCGTTTCAGCCCGAACTCAACCTGTTCATGCCGGAGCCCAACCTGTGTCTGTCCGAGCTCAACCTGTGTCTGCCCAGGGCGGAGGCGGCCCGGGATTGTCGAAGTCTGGCCATAGATGTTGGATCTCAGTGCGTGGCGGATCGCCCGGCGGCGCGGGCCCGCGCGCGGACGCGGCCGGTGGGATAGGCGGAGGCGCGGCCTCGGGCCGGTTGTGCCCAGGCTTGTTCTGGCCAGGGGACTGAGCCGATTCGGCCGGCGGGATGGGTAGCTGCGTGGTCTGACCGGATGGCCGCGCGGACGCATCCGGCGGGATGGGCGGGTGCTTGGTTTGGCCAGGTGGTGCGGTGAATTCCGGCAGCCCGTTCTCGCCGATGCGCACCTTCCACTTCTCCGGCGGGGGGCCGGTGAAGAAGCGGGGCGGTTCGACCAGCCCATGGTGGTGGGGGCACAGCAGGACCAGATTGCCCAGATCCGTGGTGCCGCCCCTCCACCAGGGAATGATGTGGTGGGCCTCGCACGCAGATGACGGAACCCGGCAGCCGGGGAACGCGCAGTGGCCGTCACGCTTGATGACCGCGCGCCGCAGGGCCGGGGTGACCAGGCGGTGCTCACGGCCGAGGTCCAGCACCTCAGAGTCCGTGCCCAGCACGATCGGCAGGAGGAGGGCGTCGCAGCACAGGCGGCGCAGCTCGCCGGGGGAGATCTCAGTGTCATCGTCCAGGAGGCCGGCCTGCTCCGCCATCTGGCGAAGATCGGCCTCCTGCATGGTCACGATCACGCGCGGGCGCTCCCCGCCAAGCGTTGGGACCCGGAATCCTCCACGGCTCCCGCACCCGCATCCCCTGCCCCGCGGCCCGAACGCATCCAGGATCTCCTGCGCGGACAGATCCGGCACCGGCACCCGCTCGGCGGAGACCTGCGTGGGTGGTGGGTCGTCGGCAGACCGGGAGGAGGTGGGCGCGAGTGAATCGGCGCCGCGCGAGGGCGATCCAGTTACGGCCCGCTCAGGCTCTCCCGGGGCCTCCACCCCCGTCTCTCCCGGGGCCTCCACCCCTGTCTCTCCCAAGGCCTCCACCCCCGGCTCTCCTAGGGTCTCCGCCGCCGTCTCCCCCGGGGCCTCAACCACCGCCTCCCCCACAAGCTGGGGTCCAAGCGTGGCGCCCAAGCCGCTCGCCGCGAGGTGGTTGCTCGCGATAGCGCTCAAGGCGTCGGCGCGGCGCTGGCCGAGGGTGATGAAGGTGGTGTCCCCGCGGTCGCGCTGCTGGCGGCGGTCCGACTCCACGAACGCGTCCACGAGCTTCCGGAAGGGCGCGGCCTCCAAATAGGGCAGTGATCCCTTGAAGACAACAGATCCATCCCCGTCGTCGTCGAAAATGAGGTGACGACGCGAGAGGGCGTGGCGACGTTGCGCGTCCAGGCGGGCCATCTCGGCCTCGCGCGAGTCCTCGGTTTCCGGGCGGATCGCCTCCAGGACGCGGCGCCGCAGCTTGGGGATCTCCTTGGCGGGGGTGGTGGCGGCCTTGCCGAGCAGGAAGATTTCCGCTTCCTGCGCCTGCGCGTCCGTGATGTCCTCCGGGAGGCGGCTGATCAGCTTGGTGATCTCGCGGGCCTGGCCCACCTTGATGCGGCCCTCGAGAGTGGCATCGCGCACGCCGCGGCGGGAGGTGACGTCCTTGCCCGCGAACACTGCGGCGGCGGCCTCGCTGCCGGAGACCCGGCGGTCCTGGGAGAGCCACGTGGTCATGGAGACGCCGCAGGCCTTCTTCGCGGAATCCGCTGCCTCGGCCTC
>CAZTOM010000175.1:0-3264 GCA_964615555.1 uncultured Actinomycetaceae bacterium | reverse complement strand
ACCCGTCCCGCCCCTACCGATCCCGCTCCCCGCCCTATCCAGCATGCAATTCGTCCTTCAGGCTCGCGATCACCGCGCCCAGGAACACGAATCCCTGCATGACCTCCACGCGCGACATCTCCGCCAGCAGCATCTCCGCAGCGTCGGGTGATTCCGTCAGCTCAGCCAGCAGCACCTGCGCCAGGTAGGCCATGGGGAGGTCATCCACGGGCTCGGCGCCGCGCTCCGCGAGCTCCATCCGCGCGAAGGTGTGCGCCACCAGCCAGTCGAGGAACTCCACCGGATACTCGGATGGCGCGACGTCCCGCTCGCGCCTCTTCCAGCGCTGCCGGTAGAGCCAGTACGGCTCGGCGCCGCTCACCACCACATCGTTCGTGTACACATCCAGCAGGTGCCGCAGCTCTGCCAGCATCTCCCCCGCGGACGCCCGCCCCACATCCAGCGACGTCACCATCGTCACCTCGCGCCCATCCACCACTCGCCGGCCCCGCTCCGGGCCCCTCTCCTCATCCATACCCACACGCTCCCACGCACCCCTGACACAAACGCCCGGCCCGACGCCGCCGCTCGCCTCGCGTTGCGCGGGCTGGGTTTGCGCCGGGTTCTGCCCGACGACGCCGCTCGCCTCGCGTTGCGCGGGCTGGGTTTGCGCCGGGTTCTGCCCGGCCCCGACGGCGCCGCTCGCCTTCCGTTGCGCGGCCCGGGTTTGCGCCGGGTTCTGCCCGACGCCGCCGCTCGCCTTGCGTTGCGCGGGCTGGGTTGGCGCCTGGTTCTGCCCGGCCCCGACGGCGCCGCTCACCTCCCGGGGCCGCGTTCGCCGAATTCCTCGAACGGGTCCGAGCGGAGCGCGGGGGCCAGCGCCTCGCCCCGGATGTGGAACGAACGGTCTGGCTCCGCGCCCCGTCGGGGTGAGGAGGTTCAGCGGCAGGTGCAGCGGTCCTTGGGGTCCACGCCGGCGAACACCTGGTCCACGTGCTGGCCGCAGCCGGTCCAGGTGACCTTGCCGCACGAGCTGCAACGAATCGGGCTGCACATATCAGGCTCCTTCGAGAGTGAGGATCAATACCGCCACCAGAATACCCCCGGGGGTATCAACCCCGCCACCCGAGCGGTTAGTAACCCCCGCCACACCCCGCAGGCCCGCCCGCTGGCCCGGAAGGGCTGCCCCGCCCGCCGGCCCGGAAGCCCTACCGGCCCGCAGACCCGCCGCACCCCGCCAGGCGCGTAACCCCCGCCACACCCCGCCTGTCTCTCGAGTCACAAAAGGTTAACAATCGGTGACGCGCAGGCGTCCGGAGAGTAGTCTCATCTGCTGTGATTGGCCGGATTCTCGGGGGGCTCGGCATTGCCACCGCCCTCACGCTGGGACTCGAGCTCGTTCACGGGTTGCGCAACCCGCTGAGCGAGCCCCCTCTCACGCGCCTTGCCGAGCTCGAGCCGGGCATCCTCGCGATCGGCGTGCTGCTGGTCTGGGCGTTCGTCGTCCTCTTCCAGGCGATCACCAACCGCTTCTGGCTCGCCGCCACGATCGTCACCGCGCTCGCGGCCATCATCGCCAGCGCCGACTTCCTCAAGATGGGCTTCCGCGGCGAACCCCTCTTCCTCCGCGACGCCGCCTACCTCGCGGAGCTCGGCTTCCTCGTGGAGAACGTTGGGGCCGGTGCCGCGATTGCTGTGGCTGCGATCGTCGTGGCGATCCCGCTGGCCGGTTGGGCCTTCGCCCGCTCGCGTTTCGTCACGGACCTTCGACGACGACGCCCGCGACGCGCCCACGCTGCGCCACGCTCCGGGCGGAGGGCGGCCCTCGCGCGGGTGGCAGCCGGGGCCGCGGCCATGACCGTGATCTTCCTGGCGGGGTCCTTCAACTGGCCCGGCTCCCCGGCGCGCGCACTCTACGAGGCCGCCGGCGCTGACTGGCGGCCGTGGAACCAGTCGCAGAACTACGACGACAACGGCATCATCGCCGGCCTCCTCTACACCCTCCCCGCGGCCGCGATGGAGGAGCCGGAGGACTACTCGCGCGAGGCCATGGAGGATCTGGTGGCCCGCTACACGCAGGTGGCCGCGGACCTCAACGAGGGCCGGGACGCGGACGCGCTCGCGGAGGCGAACGTGGTGGTGATCCTGTCTGAGTCGCTCTCGGATCCGTTCGCGCTTCCGGGTGTTACCGCCGTGGAGGATCCGCTCCCATTCCTGCGCGAGCTCATGGAGGAGAACACCTCCGGCACGCTGATCTCCTCCGGCTACGGCGGGGGCACCGCGAACGTGGAGTTCGAGGTGCTCACGGGTATGGCGGTCTCCTCGTTCCACGCGAACGTGGACTCGCCGCTGCAGTCGTTGGTGGCGGATGCGGAGCACTTCCCCTCACACCTCGCGTGGTTTGGGGATGGTGCTGGTGCAGGGGTTGGTGCCGCCCGGGATGGCGCCGCCGTTGAGGGCGCCGAAGCCCGCGAGGCCTCCGCGATCCACCCGTACCGCTCCAACTTCTACCGCCGCAACGCGGCCTACCCGGCGCTCGGGTTCGACCGGGCCACCTTCCGTGACGCTGGCCTCGAGGACCTCGCGAAGCTTCCGGGGGACCGGCACGTCTCGGACCGGGCGCTGTACAAGGAGGTGGTGAAGGAGCTGCGCTCCACGGACGCCCCGGTGTTCATCAACGCGGTGTCCATGCAGAACCACAGCCCGCAGCAGGGCCTCGCCAACCCGATCCCGGTGGAGGGCCCGCTCAGCTCCACGCAGGCCGATTCCGCCGGCCAGTACCTGCGCGGCCTCAAGCACTCCGATGACGCGCTGCGCACCCTCGTGGCCGACCTCGAGCGACTGGACGAGCCCACCGTGGTCCTCCTCTACGGGGACCACCTCCCCTCGATCTGGCCGGAGGACCTGCTCGAGGCGGCCGGCCCGCTGGCCCGCTACCAGACGCCGTGGGTGGTGTTCGCGAACTTCCCGCTGGAGAAGGTGGAGGGCGGCACCATGGGCGCGAACCAGCTCATGAACCAGGTGATCGACTCCGCCCGCGCCCCCCACTCGCCGTGGACGGCGCTCCTGGACCAGGTGGCCGCGGAGCTGCCTGCCATGGAGCGCACCGCCTGGTTGGACGCGGACGGCCAGGAGGTCACGGAGGAGGACCTGAGCCCGGCCGCCTTGCAACTCCTCGCGGACTACCGCCTCGCCCAGTACGACCTCGCCGACGGCGAAGGCTACGCCACCGAGGCCCTCCTGGCGCCGGTGGCCCCCTGAGGCCCCTGAATTGAGCTGGGCCGG
>CAZTOM010000174.1:1261-5382 GCA_964615555.1 uncultured Actinomycetaceae bacterium | reverse complement strand
GGGCTACTACCACCGCCTGTCCCTCACCGGTGCGGTGGAGACCTCCACCTGCTGCCAGAACGTGGCCACAGAGCACGAGATGGCCGAGCAGTTCATGGTGGACTCCGTGGTGCTGTGGGCCCGTGACTACCACGTGGACGGCTTCCGCTTCGATCTCATGGGCCACCACTCCCGCGCCAACATGGAGGCGGTACGCGAGGCGCTGGACTCCCTCACCCTCGAGGAGGACGGCGTGGACGGGGCATCCATGTACATCTACGGCGAGGGCTGGGACTTCGGCGAGGTGGCGGGCAACGCCCGCTTCCACCAGGCGAAGCAGGGCCAGTTGGACGGCACCGGGATCGGCGCGTTCAACGACCGGCTCCGCGACGCCGTGCACGGCGGCGGCCCGTTCGACTCGGACAAGCGGGAGTTCCAGGGCTTCGGCACGGGCCTGTACACGGATCCGAACGGGATCTCCCAGCGCTCCGAGGCAGACCAGCTCGCCGATCTGCGCCACCGCCAGGACCTGATCCGGCTCGGCCTGGCCGGCAACCTGCGCGACTACACCTTCCTCACCTCCGCCGGTGTGGAGCAGCAGGGCTCCGAGCTGGACTACAACGGGGCTCCGGCCGGCTACGCCACGCAGCCCTCGGAGTCCGTGAACTACGTGGATGCGCACGACAACGAGACGCTGTTCGACCTGGGTGTGTGGAAGCTGCCCACGGACACCGCCATGTCAGACCGCATCCGCATGAACACGCTCTCGCTGGCCACCGTGGCGCTCGGGCAGTCGCCCTCGTTCTGGCACGCCGGGACGGACCTGCTGCGCTCGAAGTCGCTGGACCGGGACTCCTACAACTCCGGTGACCACTTCAACCGGCTCGACTGGTCCATGCAGACCAACAACTTCGGCGTGGGCCTGCCGCCCGCAGAGAAGAACCAGGAGCAGTGGGAGCTCATGCGCCCGCTCCTCGCCAACGAGGCCATGACCCCCACCTCGGAGGACATCGCGACCTCACGCAGCCAGGCGCTCGAGCTGATCCAGCTGCGCGCCACCCACCCGCTGCTCACGCTCGGGACCGCAGAGGCAATCAAGGAGAAGGTCAGCTTCCCGAACGCCGGGGCGGACCAGACCGCGGGGCTGATCCTGATGTGGATCGACGACACGGTGGGTGCGGATGTGGACGGCGAGCTGGACGGGATGCTGGTGGCCTTCAACGGCTCCCCGGAGCCGATCACCGAGCAGGTGGACGGCCTCGAGGGAACCCAGCTGGTGCTCTCGCCCGTGCACCGGGACGGCGTGCGCGACGACCCGGTCATCCTGACCACGCAGTGGGACGCGGCGAGTGGGACCATTACGGTCCCCGCCCGCAGCGCGGTGGTACTCGTGGAGCTCACGCCCGTGGTGATCACCGAGATCACCCCGCCCACGTTCACGGACCTGCCGGGCACCGCGGATGACACCACCACGATCCCCGAGGTGGAGGGCATCCAGTGGTACCTCGACGGGGATCCCGTGGAGCCCGGGACCTACCCCGGCGTGGGTACCGACACCGTGATCGCCCGCCCCCTGCCGGGCTACGAGATCGCCGAGGGTGTCCAGACCACCTGGCAGTTCACCTTCAACACCGGGGACGCCACGGACCCGCCCACCGACGACCCGACCGGCGAGCCCACGGAACCGCCCACCGATGACCCGACCGGCGACCCGACGGACCTGCCGACCGATGACCCGACCGGCGAGCCCACGGACGAGCCGGGCGATGACCCCACGGTGAGCCCGACGGACACCCCCACGGCGAAGCCCACCACCAAGCCCACCACCTCTCCCACGGCGACTCCCACGGGACGCCCCCTGCCGGGAACGGGCGCGCAGGTGGGCACGGCCGCGCTGATCGTCCTCGGACTGCTCGGCGCCGGTGGGGTGCTGCTGGGAGTGCGGAGGCGGACCTCCAGTGCCTAGGCGGTAGGCGGATCTCCGGGGGCGTAGGCGGACCTGCGGAGCCTAGGCGAAGACCACGGTCTTCGAGCCGTCGAGCAGCACACGGTGCTCGGCGTGCCAGCGCACGGCGCGGGCCAGGACCTGGCGTTCTACGTCCTGGCCGCGTGCCTGCAGCTCCGCTACGGAGTCCTCGTGGCCGGCGCGGGCCACGTCCTGCTCGATGATGGGGCCCTCGTCGAGGTCCGCGGTCACGTAGTGGGCGGTGGCGCCGATCAGCTTCACGCCCCGGGCGTGGGCCTGCGCGTAGGGGCGTGCGCCCTTGAAGGAGGGCAGGAAGGAATGGTGGATGTTGATGGCGCGTCCGGCGAGGACCCGGCACACATCATCGGAGAGCACCTGCATGTAGCGGGCCAGCACCACCAGCTCCACGTCCAACTCCTCCACGAGCCGTAGCAGCTCGGCCTCCGCGGCGGGCTTCGTCTCGCGCGTGACCGGGATGTGGTGGAAGTCCGTGCCGTAGAACTCGGCGAGCGGGCGCAGCACGTCGTGGTTGGCCACCACACCCACCACGTCCAGGGGGAGGCGGCCGTCACGGGTGCGGAAGAGCAGGTCGGAGAGGCAGTGGGCCTCCTTGGAGGCCAGGATGAGCGTGCGCATCGGGCGGCCCACCTGGTCCAGGTTCCACTCCATCCCGAACTCCTGGGCGAGTGCGCCGAGCGCCTCGCGCAGCCCGGCCTCCTCGGCCACCTCGGCGGCCTGGACGCGCATGAGGAAGCGGCCGTTGTCCGGGTCCCCGTACTGCCGCGACTCGGTGATGTTGCCGCCGGCGGCGGCCAGCGCACCGGTCACGGCGTGCACGATTCCGCGGCGGTCGGGGCAGGAGAGGGTGAGTACGAGTTCGGGATTCACGCCCCCAGAGTAGGTGCGCACGTACCACGGGACCAATCCGTCCCACGTGGGACGTAGGACCGGAATACGCACAGTGAAGTCGGGACGTTTTTGTGGCAATAGTGCTGGTGGCTCTCGGTAGGGTGGTGCCGTACGTCCAGTCGAAGGAGATTCCATGCCTTACAACCCCGTCACCGTCACCGTGACCGGTGCAGCCGGCCAGATCGGATACGCCCTGTTGTTCCGCATCGCGTCCGGTGAGCTGCTCGGTCCCAACAACCCCGTGAGGCTGCGCCTCCTCGAGATCCCCCAGGCCGTGAAGGCCGCCGAGGGCAACGCGATGGAGCTGGACGACTGCGCGTTCGACCTCCTCGAGGGCGTGGACGTGTTCGACGACCCGAACCAGGCCTTCGACGGCGCCGAGGTGGCCCTGCTCGTGGGTGCCCGCCCGCGTACCGCCGGCATGGAGCGTGCCGACCTGCTCGAGGCCAACGCCGGCATCTTCGGCCCGCAGGGCCGCGCGATCAACGACCACGCGGATGACAAGATCAAGGTCCTGGTGGTGGGTAACCCGGCCAACACGAACGCCCTGATCGCCGCGCACGCCGCCCCGGACGTGCCGAAGGACCGCTTCACCGCCATGATGCGCCTGGACCACAACCGGGCCATCCGCCAGCTCTCCCTGAAGACGGGCGTCCACTCCACGGACATCAAGAAGCTGACCGTGTGGGGCAACCACTCCGCCTCCCAGTTCCCGGACCTCGCCTACGCCGAGGTGAACCGCCGCCCCGCAATGGAGTTCGTGGACCAGGAGTGGGTGGACGAGTACTTCATCCCGCGCGTGGCCAAGCGTGGCGCCGAGATCATCGAGGTCCGTGGTGGCTCGTCGGTGGCCTCCGCCGCGCACGCCGCGATCGACCACATCCACGACTGGGTCAACGGCACCCCGTACGACGACTGGGTATCGGTGGGCCTGTGGTCGGACGGTTCCTACGGCATCCCCGAGGGCATCATCGCCGGCTTCCCCTGCACCGCCCGCTGGGGTGAGTGGCAGATCGTGGAGGGCCTCGAGATCTCCGACTACGCCCGCAAGCGCATCGACATCTCCGTCGACGAGCTCGTGGCCGAGCGCGAGGCCGTGAAGGAACTCGGCTTCATCAAGTAGCCGCTCTTCCACGACGGCGGGTGCCGGCTTCCGTTCGGAGGCCCACCCGCCGTCGTCATCCCCCAACCGCCGAGGGTGCACCGTAGGTACGCCGAGGGTGCACCGTAGGTACGCCGAGGGTGCACCGTAGGTACGCCGAGGGTG
>CAZTOM010000174.1:0-1161 GCA_964615555.1 uncultured Actinomycetaceae bacterium | reverse complement strand
CACCGTAGGTACGCCGGGGGCACAAGGCGAGTTCCGCCGTCGGGGGAGGGGGAGGGCGGTAGGGTTGGGCGCACCCGAACGAAGGAGACGAGGATGACCGAGCCGCGTTTCGACACCGTGGACGTGGAGCACGCCGGGGAGCTGCTCACCGTGCGGCGCGCCGCCTTCGTGACGGAGGCGCAGCTCTACGGCAACCCGCACCTGCCGGCGCTCACGCAGAGCCTCGAGGAGCTCGTGGCGGACATGGAGCGCGAGGACGTGGTGACGATCGGCGCATGGCTCGGGCACCGGCTCGTGGGCTCGGTGCGCGTGGAGTTCGAGGGTAAGCGCGCCACCCTGGGCCGCCTCGCGGTGGCGCCGGACCTCCAGGGGCAGGGGATCGGCTCGCAGCTCCTGATGGAGGTGCTCCACTACCTCCCGGAGGAGACCACCGAGGTGTGGGTGTTCACCGCGGAGGACTCGCGCGCCAACATCAACCTGTACGAGAAGCAGGGCTACGAGCAGCAGCACACGGAGTCGGACGGGGACCTCACCTACGCCTACCTGCGCCGCCTCCTGGGTGAGGACGGCGGGGACCTCCCGCTCGGGTAGGCTCGTCTCGTCGTGACTGGCGAAGAGGTGGGGCACCACCGGGGAGCGACGCACCAGACAGCTACACGCGGTCGGACGCCTGGGCCGCGCGAGACGTTTTCGATTTCGAGGACCGCATGAGCCAGAACCCGCTGACCCAGTCCCTTGCCGAGTTCGATCCGGAGATCCAGGCCGTCCTGGAGGGCGAGCTCGCCCGCCAGCGCGAGACCCTGGAGATGATCGCCTCGGAGAACTTCGTACCCCGCGCGGTCCTCCAGGCCCAGGGCTCCGTCCTCACGAACAAGTACGCGGAGGGCTACCCCGGCAAGCGCTACTACGGCGGTTGCGAGCAGGTGGACATCGCGGAGTCGCTCGCGATCCAGCGGGCGATCGACCTGTTCGGAGGCACCTACGCCAACGTCCAGCCCCACTCCGGCGCCCAGGCGAACGCCGCCATCTACCACGCGCTGCTGGAGCCGGGGGACGCGGTGATGGGCCTCTCGCTCGCCCACGGCGGCCACCTCACCCACGGGATGCGGATCAACTTCTCCGGCAAGTACTACGAGATCCACGCCTACGAGGTCTCCCCGG